>JAFOCD010000022.1 GCA_017381475.1 Bacteroidaceae bacterium | reverse complement strand
TGGCAAGGTCGGTGCTACAACCTTGATTGGACAGTCGACTGTTGCCCCTCCAGCTGTTGGAGGTGTGAAATCTTGCGGACTAACAGTATAGGTGTATTTCCATACATAAGATTGGCCGTTGACTTCATAATCATAAGAGTAAATATAGGTTCCACAACCGTTTACTGTATTATCTAACGGGCTGTTAGCTTGCGCTGTCAATACCACGTCCTGACCACATACTGTGATTGTTGGCAAGGTCGGTGTTACTGCCTCCTTAACACAATTTACTGTTGACGAACCATCTATTGGGGCGGTAAACTCATCTGCCTTCACATTATAGACATACTTCCACGGATAGGTCAATCCTGAACAATCGGTATAGGTAAAGTTGTAAGTAACTGTTCCGTTGCCGTCTGTGCCTATATTTACAACCCTTTCTCCATTTGCTACGGCTGTAACCGTTCTTCCGCAATTGTCGGTCAATGCTTCTGCTGTCGGGTCTTTGACATCTTTCAAACATGCAACGTCTGATCCTCCATCTGAAGGAATCGTCAACTTCGGCTTTTCTATCTTGTAAACAAACTCCCAATCATGAGCATGGCTTGCGCAATCTGTAAACGTATAGACATAAATCACTGTGCCTTCACATTCTGGAACTTTTGTCGGTGTTACCGATTTCAATACACCCTTCAATTTATTGCCACATGCATCCTCTACTTCTGGCAAGGTCGGTGCTACAACCTTGATTGGACAGTCGACTGTTGCCCCTCCAGCTGTTGGAGGTGTGAAATCTTGCGGACTAACAGTATAGGTGTATTTCCATACATAAGATTGTCCGTTGACTTCATAATCATAAGAGTAAATATAGGTTCCACAACCGTTTACTGTATTATCTACCGGGCTGTTAGCTTGCGCTGTCAATACCACGTCCTGACCACATACTGTGATTGTTGGCATGGTCGGTGTTACTGCCTCCTTAACACAATTTACTGTTGACGAACCATCTATTGGGGCGGTAAACTCATCTGCCTTCACATTATAGACATACTTCCACGGATAGGTCGACCCTGAACAATCGGTATAGGTAAAGTTGTAAGTAACTGTTCCGTTGCCATCTGTGCCGATATTCTCTATGCGGTTTCCGTCTTGAACGGCAGTCACTGTTCGTCCGCAATTGTCTTCCAAATCTTCTGCTGTCGGGTCTTTGACATCCTTCAAACAAGCTACATCGGATCCTCCATCAGCAGGAATCGTCAACTTAGGTTTTTCTATCTTATAAACAAACTCCCAATCATGAGCATGGCTTGCGCAATCTGTAAACGTGTAGACATAAGTCACTGTACCTTCACATTCTGGAACTTTTGTCGGAGTTACCGTTTTCAATACTCCCGTCAATTTATTGCCACATGCATCCTCTACATCTGGCAAAACTATCTTGCTGCCTTCTATGCCTGCGGCTTTCGCTTCCGATGCACATTGAACCGTTGCTTCGCCTTTCTCTGGCATACTAAAGTCTGCTCGCGTAATCGTTATCTCCTGCTCCGCTGTAGCCGGATTTCCACATGCGTCCGCTATCGTATAAGTACGAGTAACAACGATTGAGCAATTGCTACTGGTTTCCACATCTTTTGAGCTAATAGTGAAATCCGCACTGCAGTTGTCACTGATGGTCAAACCTGCGGCAGCAAGTTCTGCTATTGTGGTGTACGCTTTCGGTGCAGCTGTCGCATCACAGCCGGTCGCCGCCAATTTTTCGAGCGAACCGCTAAGGGTCGGCTTTCCCTTATCCCCTCCACTAACCATAATCACCGGATTAGCTGGTGAAACATTATGCTGGCAAGCGTCTGTAACAACGTATGTACGTTTCTTATACCATCCGCAATCATCTTCTTTTTTATCGTCTGTAAATGTCACTTTCACAGTATTGCAATCAGGGCCATATAACGCCTTAATCTCATCATCACTCTTAATCGGAGAAAAATCTCCATCGCTAAAACACACTTCTTGATCCTCTTTATTTGCCGGCCATGGTTCTTTCAATTCCGGTCGTACAACAGGAACTTGGACCATTTCACTCTTTTCAGGACAAGCATTTCCTTTTACCGTCAAAATACAAGTAATTGTTTCACATAATTTTTCAACTCTAAACGTTTTTTCTACACCCGTTTGTCCACCGCCCTTCCATGAGTATGGATTATTGGCTAATGTACCTGTTACCGAAGTCGGCGTCAATTCCACAAATGCTCCTACACATAAAGTCTCAACTTTGGGCATAGTAATTTGAATTGGTTCTTCTACTGTCACATCCATCTCTCCTTCAGCAGAACATCCATTTGGTGCAGTCACTACATATTTTTGTTTATGAACACCGACTGACAAAGTCTCCCACGCTGGTTCATTAATCCATCCATAGTTCCAACCGCTTATCCAATTTCCGGGAACCTTTGGTGCAACAGAAGAACCGCCACAGATGGGTTCAGAAGTAAGATCTGCATCTGGTAATTCTTTAACTACAACAGATACAGTCTTAGAAACGGAGTTACATTTTTTACCGCTGACAGTCAAAGTATAATCAGCAGTGGCAGTAACAGTTGCATTTTGCAATTCATAAGAAGGACTTGTTGCACCTTCTATCTTTTCACTGCCTTTATACCATTGATAAGCATTGTTTTCCGCCAATGTCCCTGTTACAGCTCCATCCACTTTTAATTCAACTGACTCTCCTTCGCAGATTGCATCAACTTCTGCCAAAGTGAAGTCAATCGGCTCTTCAACCTCTACCTCTACACTCCTTGTTGTTGCTTCACATTTATTTCCCTTTATGGTCAAGCTATACTCTGTGGTACTTTCTGGAGATGCGGTATAGGTCGCTGAGGTTGCTCCCGGTATAGCTACGCCTCCTTCATACCATTGATAAGCATCTGTACTTGACACAACTCCACTTATATTTCCGGCAACCTTTAATTCTACAGATTCGCCCTTGCATATCGGAGCTACACTGGCTAATACAAATTCAATTGGGGCTTCTACAGTCACATCCGTCGTCCCCTCCACAAAACATCCATTACCAGCTGTCACCTTGAAAGAGACGGTATGATTTCCCGCCGACAAACTAGACCAAGTCGGAGCATTCACCCATTCAAAGGTCATGCCATCACTTGGTGTCATTGTTACAACCGGTGCATCGGACAAGCCTGCACAAATTGGCGCAGTTGTTACTGTCACCTGAGGATTCTCTTTCACTTCAACCGAAATGG
>JAFOCD010000021.1 GCA_017381475.1 Bacteroidaceae bacterium | reverse complement strand
GTAGTTGGTGAGTGTGATGAGCTTGACACCTGCATTCTCGAATGCCTCTGCGGCAACGCCGAAGCCGTATGTGAATGATGCTACCATGCCCACAACCTCTACGCCTGCAGCGCGCAATGCGTCAACGGCACGCAGGCTACTCAGGCCTGTAGAAACAAGGTCCTCTACAACAACCACCTTTGCACCTGGGTATACATCACCCTCAATCTGGTTGCCCATGCCGTGATCCTTTGCCTTTGGACGGACATATACGAATGGCTTTGCAAGTTCCTCGGCAACGAGAGCACCCTGTGCAATTGCACCTGTAGCAACACCTGCAACGATGTCAGCCTCGGGGAACTCCTCAAGGATGAGGTTGGCGAGTCCCAGCTTGACGCGTGTGCGCAGTTCGGGGAATGACAATGTCTTGCGGTTGTCACAGTAGATTGGTGACTTCCAGCCCGATGCCCATGTGAATGGTTCCTCTGGTTGCAACTTTACTGCCTTAATCTTGAGAAGCTCTGCTGCAAGCAGCAATTCTGATTTATTTGCCATAGTATTTTGGATTTTTAAATGGTTTCTGAATGCGAAGATACAAAAAAATGGTTATTTTGTCTGTGTGTATCCCTCTTTTTTGAGAATATCAATGACTTTGTCCCTGAAGTCACCCTGCACGAGTATCTCTCCATCCTTAGCGCTGCCGCCCACACCGCACTTTGTCTTGAGCAGGCGTCCGAGCTCCTTGATGTCATTTTCCGTGCCTACAAAATTTTTTATTATTGTCACGGTCTTGCCTCCACGGTGGTTCTTTTCAATGCTTACTCTCAACTTCTGCTGTTGCTTCGGCAGAGTCTCATTTTCCTCCATTTCATCGGTGGAATATGCAAAGTCGGGGTTTGTGGAGTATACAATATTAAGGCGGTCTTTCCAGTCGTTCTTTTTCATTTTTGTATTCTTATGTTCCATTCTTGCCGGTCGCTAAGGTACAATATTTTTGTGACAAATTTCTATGCTTCACAAAATAACATTACTTTTGTCGCGTTAATGTTTATGTATAAAACAAAAATACGCGCGATATAATGGCTCAACTCTCAAGGATTGATAAAGTTCCCGAACCGACACTCAGGCGTCTGCCCTGGTATCTCTCGGTGTGCCGTCTGCTCAAACAGCGCGGCGAGCAGTTTGTCTCTTCTACACGTCTCTCAAAGGAGACAAGCATCGTGGCCTCGCAGATTGCAAAAGACCTCTCTTGTGTAAACATTGTGGGACGCACCCGTGTGGGCTACGATATTGACAATCTGCTCGAGGTGCTCGAGTCATTCCTCGGTTTTACCAAGATGCACAAGGCTTTCCTGTTTGGTGCCGGCAAGCTTGGCAGTGCACTGCTGAACGATACCGGTCTCAAGCAGTTCGGTCTTGAGGTGGTTGCTGCGTTCGATACCAGCCCCAAGGTTGTGGGGCACAGCGTGGCAGGGATTCCTGTCTACCACATCAATGAGCTCGAAGCCAAGATGAAGAAGTATAATGTGCAGATTGGTGTGCTCACTGTGCCCATTGACCGCGCGCAGGAGGTTGCCGACAAGATGATTGTATGGGGCATAAAGGCAATATGGAACTTTACCCCTCTGCGTATACGTGTTCCCGAGAATATTGTTGTGCAGAACACTTCGCTCTATGCCCATCTGTCGCTAATGTTCAACCGTCTCGAAGGGCTTGATGTCGCTTCGGAAGATTAAGAAACCGTTACTATGAAGATTATTGCTGTTGGAAAGAATTATAGAGAACATGCGCTGGAGTTCGATGGCACCGGCGAGAAGCCTGCTGTGCCCATCATCTTCATGAAGCCCGATTCCGCTATAATCAAGAACGGAAAGCACTTCTATGTGCCCGATTTTCTTGGCCAAATTGATTATGAAGCCGAGATTGTCGTGCGCATCAACAAACTTGGCAAGAGTATTCCGGCGCGTTTCGCCCACCGCTATTACGATGCCATAACCGTGGGCATTGACTTCACGGCACGCGACATGCAGCGCCGTCTCATCGCTGCCGGTGAACCTTGGGACATGAGCAAGGGCTTTGATGGTTCGGCAGTGCTCGGCGAGTTCCGCCCCGTTGAGCAATACGACATCAACAATGTAGATTTTTCTCTCACCATCAACGATGAGGTTGTGCAGAGCGCCAACAGTTCGCAGATGCTTTTCCCCGTTGATGAGATAATTGCATATGTGAGCCGTTTTTGCACGCTGAAAACGGGAGATCTGATATTTACGGGAACACCGGCCGGTGCCGGTCCTGTGCAGATTGGCACGCACCTCAAGGGGTATATCGGCGATGACAAGGTGCTCGATTTCCATGTAAGATGAATGTTATGAAGATTAGGCACCTGATACTCTCGGTTCTGTTGCTGTGTGTTACGGCTGTCCGTGCGCAGTTTCTTTCTGTCGGTTGGGATACGTTGCGTGGCGATTCGTTGTTGCCGGTATGCACGCAAGTGGTTGAATTGCCTGCCGATTATGACAACTATACTTATGCCGCTTATATCGAATATCCCGAATTCCAGCGGATGAGTGATGCCGAGGTTGCCCGTTTTTCGCTTGTAGAAAAATATGGTGTCTTGCCCGAGATGCCCGTCATGGAGTGCCATGTGGGTGTGCAGGCGAAACAGGCACAGCTCGATGTGGCTTTCTTGCCCGTTGTCATGCGCGACGGTAAGTACTATCGTATAAACTCCTATAAACTTGTTGTTGACAAGCAACCCGTGCTGCGTCCGCAGCGTGCTGCAACATCGCCAGCCGGGCGTTATGCCGCGTCGTCGGTGCTCTCGACGGGCAGGTGGGTGCGTATTGCAGTTGAAGAGGAGGGCGTACACCGTATAACAGATGATGAACTGTACAAAATGGGTTTCAAGGATCCTACGAAGGTGCGCCTTTATGGCTATGGCGGCCATATACTGCCCGAAACGGGTTTGGCATCCTTGCCCGATGACCTTGTCGAGATACCGCTGTGGCGCGAGATGTGGTATTCTCTTTTCTATGCCAACGCAACAATAAAATGGGAATATAGCGGTGGCCGTTATGTCCACTCGCAGAATGTATATTCAAACTACGGATGCTATTTCCTTACCGAGTGCGAGGATGCACCAATGGAATTCGGTGAGGTGGCATACCAACCGACAACATCAACCGTATATACCTCGTACAACGATTATGCCTTATATGAGAAAGAGAAGAAGAGTCTTTGTTCCTATGGCCGTGTGCTTGTGGATGATGATGCCTTCTCTAGTGCGCGAGGCCGTACAAAAAACTATAAATTCAGTCT
>JAFOCD010000201.1 GCA_017381475.1 Bacteroidaceae bacterium | reverse complement strand
TTTGAATGGTCTTACCGAGGTTACAAATAACCTGTTTTCAAATATCTCATTGTGGTATAAGGGTATGTCAACATCGCGCTACAATGGCAGTGACGGTTCATTGGAGAGTGTGTTGAATGCTTTCAACACTAACGGCAGTGACATATATACCAATAACATCTGGGCACTTACCCACTTGTATTACCGCCTGTGGCTCTACTATCACTTGGCCGGTAATAACACACAGTTCTATCCTCGTCTTTTCGAACTTCTGCGTAATGAACAGATGCAAAAGGGCTACAATGTGTCGGGTGATGTATCAACACTTCACTTCTACAAACTAACTTGCCAGGCTGCCGGTGAGGACTTGACCGAGTTCTTCCGTGCGCACGGCTACTTCTCGGTGATGGAAGACCGCTTTGTGGGTGACTATAGCAATTCTATCTACAATGTTTCGCAGGCAATGATAGATGCTGCTATTGCAGAGGTGAAGGCAATGAATTACCCCGAGAACCTCTCGATAATATTTATCAATGACGATGATGAAAATGCGACTTATCTGCAGCACGACGGTAAGACTGCACGTGAGATATATAACGAAACAAAACCGAACTCCGATTTAGGTTCTGTTACCGATTTTATTGCCGGTAAAGTGGCTACAACACCATACACAGCGACGCTTAACAGTGACGGAACGATAACAATGAGTGGTGGCGAAGGTGGCGTCGGCTTCCTTATTGTCAACGAAAAGGGTGAGATAGTGTCGTTCAGCAACAAAACTACATTCGCATTGAGCGATGATGCTATGGAGGCTATCGTTTCGGGTAATGCTACAATTAAAGCTGTCGGTTCAGAAAGCAATGTTGTTGAAGCAGAGGTAAACCTTACCGCATTGCAAAAGGGCGTGCTTGGTGCGTTGATATCAAAGGCACAACTTGTTGTGGACAAGGTTGATGATACATATACTAAGATTGGCTATTTCAAGAAAGCTGCGGTTGCCGACCTTGTAAGTACCCTTGCATACGCCAAAGAGGTATATGCAGGTTCATCGGGCTATGAGGCTGCATACGACCTTCTCTATGCCGAATATGCAAAGGTGTTGGAGAACAAGGATGCTAAGATTCCTTTCAATCCATCACTTACTTATATTATAAAAAACAAGGCCTATTCAAACGAAACAATGTGGGTGAATGGTTCCGGTGTTGTGCGCTCCGAGGGTGGTGTTGACCAGACAAGCGATGATGCAAGATGGAAGTTCGTAGAGACATCTACGGCCGGTGTCTATAATATCTGTACTTTGAACAACAAATATATCCCGGCGGTGCAACAGTCTGCTTCAATGAACGCTACAAGCGACAAAGCGGACAACGATGCTCTTTACACCTTGGAAGAGGTGGCTGATGGTGTCTGGGCAATCAAATTGTCACCTGCAGCCGGTTACAGAAATCTGCACTCGTCATGGAGTAATGTCGTTGGTTGGGAGACCGGTGCCGATGCTTCTCGTTGGTATCTCACCGCTGTTGCTGCCGACCCGGTGATTGCCGACCTTGCCGACCTTGAGGTCTATATAAACAAGACCGAGCAGTTGCTTAACGAGGTGGCTGGCGCTGTGACATATACCAAAAGCACACCGCTTTCATTGCAGACAACAACACAAAACAGTGCAGGTTATCTTTGGTCAAATGCTCCAGAGGATTCCGAGGGTAGTATCAATTATCTGGTCGATGGAACAACCGGTGTTAAAGCAAACTATTTCCACACCGAGTGGAGCAGTGAGCCGCCATCGGGTTCTCACTATCTGGCTGTCTATTTAGGCGAGGGTAAAGACCTCTCAAGCTTTACATTCAGCCACACAACCCGTTCGGAAGCCAGTGCCGATTTCCCAAAGAGTGTAGATGTCTATGGCAGTGACGACAATGTCACCTACAAATATATCGGCTCGGCATCGGGTATGCCACAGAGTGCCGGCGAGTCTTGGGAATTTAACGGTGTAATGCAGTCGTCCTATAAATATCTGCGCTTCAATTATCACGCGAGCCGCGGTTACTGGCATATGGCTGAGTTTGATATAACACCTGTCACAGGCTTTACTGCAACAGTCAACGATGCATATAGCGGTACAGTCAGCGTAGATGCCGTTACAGCAGCAATGAATGCTCTGCACAATGGAAAGAGAACCGCAAACAGCATATCGCCGACAACTCTTGATATTGATGCTAAATTGGAGGCGTTGGAGAGTGCTTATGAAACATTGTATGGACAGTACAAGGCAACAATTGATGCCCGCAAGGCAACGCTTGCCCAATTGGCTGCCGAAACGGAGGCACTTATGAATGGCGTGGGAACTGTTACTTTAGCGGTAGAAACTCCAATCACCCTCACAACAAGCAATTTCTATTGTAATGCACCGTATATAGCAACGCAAAATGCTGATTATTCAGCAGACTATGTTACTAATCTGACAGACAATAACTCGGGAACTTATCTGCATACTCGTTGGAATACCAATTCGGACGATGGTGACTATCACTACTTGCGTGTAGATGCGGGAGAAACAACTCCAATTGATTTGTTCTATTTTACATACACTACTGCATCACGAAGCAAAAAGGATATGCCGCTCACAATGGTTGTTGAGGGTGCAAATGAGATAGATGCGTCAAATAGTACAATAGATAATACATTTACTGAGATTGCGACACTGACACCGCTGCCCGAAGTCCTGAATACGAATACCGTATATGAATCATCTGTTCTGGGAAGTGCAGGTACAAAGTATCGCTATCTGCGCTTCAAGGTGACCGATATTACAGCCGAAGAAGATGATAAAAACGGACACCCATTCTTTACAATGTCGGAATTTGGCTTGACATCTGTTACCGAAGAGAATGTTACAGTGAATAATGCATATAAGAGCTGCGTTACCGACGAATTGTTGCTCACCACGGTGCATGTTACGAACTCGTCAAAAGCAGTCAGCACCAATGAGCTTGTTACAAGTGTACCTTTGCTCGATGCTCAGATTGCTGACCAGCAGGCTGCAAAGGCTGCACTTGAGGAGGCAATGAGTTCGACAAATACATTGAAAGATGAATTGAATGCGCTTCTCGTTCAAGCAGAGGAGTTGCATAGGAGCATCATTGACCTTTATGGCGACTTGAGTCCTTATTATAGCAATGCAATTGCATATAATGATTTTCTTGCTTTCCTTCAAGAAATGCAGGACGCATCAACTGTTGCAAACAACAATGAAGCAACAGCCGATGAAATCAAGACTGCTTATGATGAATTGAAGAGTTTCTATGACGAGTTCCAGGCAATAAAGAGCACTGATTTTGCAGGTGACAGAACTGCCATTGAAGAACTTGTTGCCAAAATGGAAACTTTGTTTGGCGAGGTTGCCGACAAGACAACTGCAAAAACAGCACTTGCTTTGCAGACAACCGATGACGAGAGTGATTTCTATATATGGTCTAACGCGACAGCTTGGGATTGCAATGGTATTGGTGCCCTGATTGACAAAAACGATGACGGCACGGCAAAAACCGGAACATTCTTCGGAACAACTTGGGATGGCGGTGCTGTAAACAGTTATGACCACTATATTGCTGTTGACCTAGGTGTGGATGTTGCAATCAGTGAACTCTCTATCGATTATACAACCCGAAACAGTACCCATGCAAACCAGCGTCCTACAGCAATAAAGGTCCTTGGCAGTAACGACAAGGAAGGCGAGTATGCTGAAATTACAACCCTAAGCGAGGGTATGCCTGTCGGTCAAAACCAAAAATGGGAGATGACTTCTACTGTTGTACTGGACAATTATTACCGTTACATACGTTTTGCACCGGCTACAGAAAAGGGCTACTTCAATATGTCCGATTTCAACCTCTATGCCCATAGTGCAGTTGAAACGAAGGATGATTATTTGCCATCGGGTATAACAGGTGAGCAGTTGTTTGCTATGAATGCAGCGTTGTTGGACGGTATCGATGCAAGGGACAAGTTTGTGACAGAAGATAATTACAATGTCGCTCTTGAATCTTTGAAAACACAATATGATGCTCTGTTGGCAATAAAGAACGCAAATGTTACCTATAGAACTTCGTTGACAGACCTTATAACCGAAACAAATAATCTTGTTGCTGAGGTTGCAAAAATTGATGTAACGGAGGCAAAGATTGCATTGCAGTGTGATGATGAGAATGCACCTTATTATATATATTGCAACGCTCCGGGTAAAACAAACAACTACGGTGGTGATAACTTGGGTGTTGCTGCATTGCTCGACTATGACGATGGTGACCAACCGTTGAATTCGACACACTTGCACACTACATATACAGGCAATAGTCATGATGATGAACTTGACCACTATTTGCGTGTGGATATGGGTGAAAACAATGCATTGGAGGCATTCAAATTTGCTTATATACCTCGCTCGGGTAATACAAACAACTCACCAAAAGTGATGCTCATTGAGGGTAGTAACGACTGTGTTAACTTTGAGGAGATTGCAACACTCACTAATATGCAACCGACATATCAGTCTAATGTGATAACAAACGGCAAGGTCTACCGTTATATCCGTTTTATGGTGAAAGAGACACATAACAACGATAAATATAATGGACATCCATTCTTTGTACTCAGTCATTTTGAGATGACAGCTTGCAAGACAATTAAGGTTGCCCGGGAGTATGCTTCGCCAAACTTGCCTTTGTCAACTGTGGTTGCTGCAAACAACGAGGCTGTGGATGGTACAACTGTGAAGGAGCAGTTCTATGTTACCCAAGCTGCATACGATACTGCTATTGCCGAACTGCAGGCTGCAAAGAATGCGTTGGCGGCAGCAATTGCGTTGAAGGACATCCCGGTGAAACTCACAACAGATGCAAGCAACCCTGTGCTGTACAAGATTAGGATTAATCGAAGCACTACCACTGTCCTTGAATATGATGGCGCAACCGCCGATGCAACAAAACAGGTCGCTGTTGCCGATGAATATGTTGGCAACAAGTATCAGGCTTGGTACTTTATGCAGGGAACAGATGCAGAAAGCAATGATGATATTCTTATCCTGCCTTACTGGAACGAGGGCTCTGCAAATACCGCGTTAAGACTTGGTGCTGCTTCAACAGGTAATGCCACGGCTGCAGTCTGGGCCGTAGAAAGTGGTGATGCAAGCAAAACGAAGCAGAATTGGTACATAACTGTTGATGCCGGTAACACAGCCGAGGGATGGTGGAATATACGCCCCCAGGGTAAGGATAACTATTTCAGCAACAACGGTGGTGTCGGTAACAAGATGGGCTTCTGGAACAGTTCAAGCGATGATGGCTCAGAGTTCCAGTTTGTACTCGATGAGACCGACTACTCTTTGTCCGATGCATACTATGCACTCTTGAATCAGTATAACGATTGCGGTGGCGAGGCTGCTTCGGGCGAAGTAATCGGTACTTATACAGTGGAGAGTGCAACTCCATATAACGATGCATATAACAACGCTGCAGTGTTGCTTGAGGCAAAGAACTCTACCGATGATGAGTATGAGAATGCCCGCACTGAATTGGTTGCGGCTTATGACGCGCTTAAGTACAACGGAGGTTTGTGCAAGATAAGGTCGGCATATACCGGTGGCTATAGCGCGAACAAACTCGTTTATGTAGATGCTGTGAACAACCCCTATTTCGAGGCGGCCATTGATGAAGACCTCTCAAAATATGTATGGGAATTTGTGCCTGTAAAGGGTGGTTATCACTTGAAGAGCCTCCACACACAAAGCTATATTACAGCTGCGGGTTGGGGCGAACAGGTTGTTCTTGGCGATGAGGCTGCGGCCAGACTGGTTACAGTTGATTTCCTTGACAAAGAAAACGGCATTGTGCGCTTGAACGTTGCCGGCGGTTATCCATTGCACGCGCAGGCGAGTGGCAGTAAACTGGTTGGATATACAGGTGGTCTTGGAACAGCCTCGGCTTGGTATGTCGAGAAAGTTGAGAATGTCGAGGAGAATATTAAACATACAGTTTCTCTTGGTGCCGATGAAAGCACCGCGAAGGCCTATTCAACCCTCTATCTTGCATACAATGCACAGATTCCAGAAGGTGTCACGGCATCAATAGTTACCGGTATAAATGAGATTGGTCAGTTGGTTTTGACAGAGGTAGACGGTGGAATTCTCCCTGCAAATACAGCCGTTGTGTTGAGCCGTGAAACGGCTGGTGATGTCGATTTCTTATATACCGATGACGAGCCAACCTTTGCCCCCACAGATAATATGCTCCGTGGTGCATCTTGCAATGAGCTTATAAATTGTGGCGATGAGCATAATGTATATATGCTTGCCAAGAAGAGCGGCCGTGTGGCATTCTATTGGACATACGAAAACCGTGGCGCGGATGGCAACTATGTATATATAAATGCCGACGAGGAGATTGTTGCAAGCACCGACACAGGTGCTCACCGCAACCATAACAAGGGTGGCTATGTCCGTTGCAATGCAAACAAAGCCTATCTGCTTGAGAGCGAGAATAGTGGCCAGGCTGCAGCTGCAATGTATAGCTTCTTCCTGGGCGGAGCCACTACCGAGCTTGACGAGGTGGAAGGCGAGAACGGACAGGTGAACGCTATTTACGACCTGCAGGGCCGCAAGTTGGTGAAGGTTACATCACCCGGAATCTACATAGTAAACGGCAAGAAGGTCTATATAACTGAGATTGAAGATTGATGTTTGTTCTTTTAAGAATGGAGAAGATTATTATGGAAAAGAAGAAATATATATCACCGGTTTCGGAAATTGTTGAGATTGGTACACTGCATCTGCTTGCATTGAGCAAGGAAAGTGATGTACAGATAGATGACGAAGAACAGATGTCAAATGAATATCGAGGAGGTGGCGACTGGGAGAATATTTGGCAAGGAATGTAATTGTATTTTTACACTGGCAGCCGTTGGCTTTTGACACGCTTTATCACAGTGCTCAAATTGATTGTCGGCAGTCACCGATAGGAATATGTGCCTATCGGTGACTGCCTTTTCTTATGTAGAAAAATATTCTGTATTAACGCTTTTTAACAATTCGGGGGGGGTAAAACGGCTTGCCGTTACTATCTTTGCAAAACTTTACGAAAACGGCTTAATTTATAAGGATTTACTTAATAATTTTAATCAATAGCAAATGAGAAAATTTACTCTATTTTTGATGTCTTTGTTCCTCACTGTAGGTGCAATGGCGCAGACAGAACTTGATGGATGCTATGTGACATTCACCAATGTACAGAAGAATGGCACAGAGTTTTCACTCTATGTAAATGACCAAGGTGCATTGACAATCTCTCGCGATGCTGCCTCAAGCCTTGGAGAGTTTGCCATGTTCAAGTGTGAACTTAAGGAGAACGGTAAATATACATTCTACAATGAAAAGGCCGGCGTTTATATGATTTGGAGAAAAGCCGGAACCGGTGGTTATGACGGTGGTGATGGTACAATCGCTACATACAATTCTACTTATTGCGACTGGGCTTTGACGCCATCAACCAACTATGAAGGAGGCTATTATATTGCAACACAGAGAGGTGACAGAAATGAACTTGGTACACTTATTATTCTGAGTTCTGGTGTATTTGATGCTTATAGCAATACGGAAGGCTGGGCTAACAACTACAGCAATGTGTTCAGAATTGAGGTAAAAGAAGTGAAGCAAACTGTTGACGTTACCTATGAGTTTACTTATAGAGGTGAGGTGAGGGACGAGTATGCACAGACAGTTGCTGCAGAAATTGGCGGTGCATATCCGGCGATTATGTCAACATTCCCTTACGGCATTACTGCTAATAAGCCTGATGGAGTAGTTGAAGTGGGTGACGACGAGCGTGTATTTACTATTGAGCTTGAGGAGAACCTTCCATTCGTTGCTGCTGAAAGCTATGAAAGCATCACACACTGGTACTATATGAGTATCCACACTACAAAGAAGTATCTCTTCCACGAGGATGGCCAGACAAACATTCCTTTGACTGTTGCTACAAAGCCTGCAGCTGAGGCTAAATATGCTTGGGCTTTTGTTGGAAACCCATTCGATGGCTTCAAAATCTACAACTATGCGGCAGGTGCCGATATGATTCTCTCTTCATCGACAACAATGAGCGGAAGCAACGGTGGTGGCACATATCCGGTTATGACTGCAACTCCTGTGGCTGATGGAAACAATACTTTGTGGGTAGCAACAGCAAGCTCGCAGGGTACAAACGGTTTCTACCTTGCGCAGAAGGGCTTTGCAAACAACCGTATGAACAACCGTGACAGCAAACTCGCTTATTGGACCGGTGGTGCAGATGCCGGTTCTACATTTATGGTAGAAAGATGCATCCTTCCTGATGCATATTATCGTGTGGCTTATGATAACGAGGGTACAAACTATTACTGGCAGGCTATTGCATCAAATGTAAAGGGTTGTAAATTTACAACAGAAACCGGTGCCGAGTCTGTTTGGTACTATGGCAACAGCAAATTGCTCTCATATGCAGCCGGTAAGTATATCAATGAGACAGGCAACACTCGCGGTCTTCAAGGTTATGGCGTTGCCGGTGGTGATGTTACAATAGCTGTTTCTTCACGCGATGCAAGCAAGTATTGGGTACAGTGCCCAAGTAATTTGCACTTTGTATATAACAATGGCAACGCTTATGGCGACCACTGTAGCGGTGATGGAGGTCACGCGCTTCACGATATGATTTTGGAGAATGTAATGTCACTTCCTGTAACAATCTCTGATGCCGGTTATGCAACATTCTATGCTCCTGTAGCAGTAAAGGTTGCTGAGGGTGTTATTGCATATGCTGTAACAATCGATGGTGCGTGGGCAATCTTGAATGAGATTGAGAGTGGTGTAATCCCCGCAAACACAGGTGTTGTGCTTCAGGGCGAGGCTGATACTTATAACTTCACAGTTACAAGTACAACAGCAACAGTTGATAGCGACCTTGAAGGTACAGCTGCTGCAACATACATCACAGACGAAGCTTATGTGCTTTCAAACGGTGCAAATGGTGTAGGTTTCTATGGCGCGATTATGAACCAGCAGAATAATACTTCTTGGTTGAACAACAGCCACAAGGCATACTTGCCAATGAGCAACGCAAGCGGTGCTGCTTCTTACAGCTTCCGTTTCGGTGAGGGTACAACAGGTGTTGAGAATGTAGAGGTAGAGAACGAGGTTAAGGCTATCTTCGACCTCGCAGGCCGCCGCGTAGAGGCTATCACAGCTCCCGGTATTTACATTGTAGGTGGCAAAAAAGTTCTTGTAAAGTAATAAGTGATTAAAAAGGCTAACTACTGCGTTACGCTTGCCGTCTAAGCCTGCGGCACTCCTTTGGGGAACTAAAGTTCCCGTTGTCGCAAACATTGCTCGTACGCAATGGCATTTACGCAAAAGTAAACTGCGGTTTATCCGGCGTCGCAAGCCTTGTATTTGAACCTTTTTATCTCACTTATTAGAAAATAGGAAAGCGAGGGCGGTACGCCCGCCCTTGTGAAATAAGTTTTAGACATAAGAACAAAACTCCCCCGTCACTTCGTGACACCCCCTCTTTAAAAGGAGTGGGAGTTTATGGGGTTGTTCTTCTGTCCAAAAAGAGAGAGAGCCTTCCGACGCTACGCTCTGTCAGGATGACATTGTGCGCGTAAGGAGATTCTTAAAAACAAAACGAATAAAATTTATACGATATATGAAAAAAACTTATGTATCACCTCTCATGGTAGAGGTAAATGTTGAGGCGGAGACTATGCTTGCAGCTTCATTGAAGTTGGATAATGACAAGACAGTAGATACCTCAAACGGTGGCCAGCTTGGTAAAGAAAATGACCGCCAGTGGGGAAATCTTTGGAATTAACATAAAACGAGGAGCGAAATTTCGCTCCTCGTTTTATGTTAATCGACAATACGCGCAGCGATAGGTCGCAGGCAGCACGGACGCTGGTCGTGCACTGCAGGTCGCGGTAGGCGCGTGTTGTCAATTATTTAATCGATGACACCGGCAGCGATAAGTCACGCGCAGGATGCTCCCTCCCCTCAGCCACTTTGTGGCAGCTCCCCTCAGGCAGGGGAGCAGTTTAAAAGTTGCGCCCCGCGGGTGGCGATGACTTCTCTTCGTCAAATTTGTGGCAGTAATAGAATATGGCGAGGATTTTTCCTCGCCATTCTTTTTGGGGCATTGTCGCCCTTGGTCGCCTTTTCAGGCCTTTTCAATTGATATCTTATTCCAAACAACTGTCGAGCAGCATCATGAGCATGAATCCAATGGCAAATCCAATGGTGCCGATGTTGCTGTGCTTGCCTTTCTGCGACGATGGGATGAGTTCCTCAACCACTACATAGAGCATTGCTCCGGCTGCAAATGCAAGGAGAATGGGCATTGCCGATGAGCTGTCCTTCAGAATGAACATGGTGGCAAGTGCCGCAATGGGTTCTACAAGACCCGATGCGGCTCCCCAAATGAATGCCTTTTTGGGGCTTTTGCCCTCGTTGCGCAATGGGACGGAGATGATTGCTCCCTCGGGGATGTTCTGAATTGCCATACCTATAGAGAGTGCCAATGCTCCGGCAAGGGTAAGGTCGGTGTCTCCGCTCAGGACTCCGCCAAAGACAACTCCGACGGCCATTCCCTCGGGGATGTTGTGCAGTGCCACGGCAAGAATCATCTTTATAGAGCGTGGCAGGCGTGAGCGTGGTCCCTCTGAGCCATTGTCATCGACATGTTGGTGTGGGATTACGGTGTCGAGCAGCAACAGGAAACATACTCCGGCTGCGAAACCTGCAAGTACGGGCCATGTGTTGCCTATTCCTTCGCCCACCTGCTCCAGTGCCGGCTGTAGCAGTGACCAGAAACTGGCTGCCACCATCACGCCCGATGCAAATCCAAGCATCGCACTGTTTGTCTTTTCGGTTATGCCGTTGCGCATCATCAGCACTATTGCCGCGCCCAGCACTGTTCCCAAGAAGGGTATTGTGAGTCCTATAATTGTTTCCATGGTTTTAAAGTTTACAGTCTTGCTCCCCTCCGTCACTTTGTGACACCTCCCCTCTGTGAGAGTGGAGGAGCTTTGGCGGTGAAGAATGCCTTTTCTGCCGCGAAGTTATAAAAAACAGCGTACAAACAACCGCTTGTTGCAATAATCTTATATAAACAACAACAAATGTTCCTTAATTTTCTAAAATGTTGTTTTTTTTGTTTATTTTTGCAATAAGTGCGTTAGTGTCATCTTGAGCGTGGCGAATCGAAGATCGACGCCCGTAGGGGCTAAAGTCAATGGATCTCAATAATGGAATAACAGAGATTTTTCACTTCGTTCAAATTGACATTTATTCGCTTGCTCCCCTCCGTCACTTTGTGACACCGCCCCTCTGTGAGAGTGGAGGAGCTTTGATGAGGGATGCTATGTAAAACAAAACATCATATATATGATTTACTTTTTCAGTACACAGGGTGGTTCTGTAATTGCTACCCAGACAAAGAACGTTTTGACAGCCGAGGATGTTGAGAAGCTCTGCTGGCTGTATGGTGAGGCAACTTTGGTCGATGGCGAGACAGTCAAGGGTTGTTTCGTTGGCCCTCGTCGTGAAATGATTACTCCTTGGAGTACAAATGCTGTGGAGATTACCCAGAACATGGGTCTTTGCGGCATTCAGCGCATTGAGGAGTATTTCGAGGTTGAGAACGAGGATGCCGAGTATGATCCAATGCTGCAGCGCATGTATCGTGGTCTTGACCAGGAGATCTTCACTGTTGACATTGAGCCAAAGCCAATCGAGTTTATCGAAGATTTGGAGAGCTACAACGAGCAGGAGGGTCTTGCCCTTTCAAAGGAGGAGATTGACTACTTGCACCGTGTAGAGGGCGAGCTTGGCCGCAAGCTCACCGACAGTGAGGTGTTTGGTTTCGCGCAGATTAACTCGGAGCATTGTCGTCACAAGATTTTCGGTGGTACATTCATCATCGATGGCGAGGAGATGCCTTCGTCGCTCTTTGCAATGATCAAGCGCACTACAAACGAGAACCGCAACAGCATTATCTCTGCTTACAAGGATAACGTTGCGTTTGCGCAGGGTCCAGTTGTCGAGCAATTCGCTCCAGCCGATCACTCTATTCCCGACTATTTTGTAATCAAGGATATCGAGACTGTGATTTCGCTCAAGGCCGAGACTCACAACTTCCCTACAACAGTTGAGCCTTTCAACGGTGCTTCAACAGGTACAGGTGGTGAAATCCGCGACCGTATGGGTGGTGGTAAGGGCTCATGGCCTATTGCCGGTACAGCGGTTTACATGACATCATATCCACGCACATATAACGACCGCAAGTGGGAGGAGGTACTCCCCGTGCGCAAGTGGTTGTACCAGACACCAGAACAGATCCTGACAAAGGCGTCAAACGGAGCATCGGACTTCGGTAACAAGTTCGGTCAGCCACTCATCTGCGGTTCAGTGCTTACATTCGAGCACAAGGAGAACGACGAGGTTTACGGCTATGACAAGGTTATCATGCTTGCCGGTGGTGTGGGTTACGGTACACGCCGCGACTGCCTCAAGGGTGCTCCAGAGCCGGGCAACAAGGTGATTGTTATGGGTGGTGACAACTACCGCATCGGTCTTGGTGGCGGTTCAGTATCATCGGTTGATACAGGCCGTTACTCATCAGGTATTGAGCTCAACGCCGTGCAGCGTGCCAATGCCGAGATGCAGAAGCGTGCATACAATGTAGTGCGTGCGCTTTGCGAGGACGAGACAAACCCTGTGGTTTCTATCCACGACCATGGTTCAGCCGGTCATGTGAACTGCTTGTCCGAGCTTGTTGAGGAGTGCGGTGGTGTAATCAACATGGCAAACCTGCCTGTGGGTGACAGCACACTCTCGGCTAAGGAGATTATTGCCAACGAGTCACAGGAGCGCATGGGCTTGCTCATCAAGGAGGATGCCATTGAGTATGTACGCAAGGTTGCCGAGCGTGAGCGTGCTCCAATGTATGT
>JAFOCD010000200.1 GCA_017381475.1 Bacteroidaceae bacterium | reverse complement strand
CACACACACACACACACAATTTCCCTATAGTATAACAGGCCTCACAGTCGGTAGTATTTCTGTGATGGAACTTCGTGAACTGCAACTATCTTGTAGTCCACAGTCTTGTTGTGCTTGTATTTTACCTATTGCAACTTTTTGTTTAACTTAATACATAAAACTATGAAAAAGAAATTCTTATTTTCATTGGGACTCTTGATGTCATGGTTGACATTGTCATCGTTTACCGATGGTCCAGACAATTCAGAGAACCAAGTCAATGGCCACGAGTATGTCGATCTTGGTTTGCCAAGTGGTATCAAATGGGCGACTTGTAATGTTGGTGCCTCAACTCCCGAGGAATGTGGCGGTTACTATGCTTGGGGAGAGACTGAAGAAAAAGAGGAATACTATTCAACTTCCTATAAATGGAAAAAAGGTACTAGTAGAACTATCTATGCCAAGTATTGTACAGACAGCAAATATGGCGACAATAAAACAGTTCTCGAACCTGAAGATGATGTTGCTCATGTAAAATGGGGTGGTACCTGGCGCATACCAACGCAAGATGAGCAGAAAGAATTACTTGACAAATGTATCTGGGAGTGGACAGAACTCAATGGGGTTAACGGTTATAAGGTGACAGGTCCCAATGGTAATAGCATTTTCCTCCCTGCTATGGGCACTGTTACGGGCTCGAATGTTAGCCGCTTGGGTTCTTTTGGTCGCTACTGGTCGTCGTTGCTTCGTGGCGACAATAATGAAAGGGCTTATGTCTTGCACTTCTTTGAACACCGTCAGCACCTTGTGGTTACGCTCCAGCGTTACTGCGGTGCGTCCGTTCGCCCCGTCTGTGAGTAAAACTTAAAACTTTGATTTATTTTAAGCGCACATAGCAGTGTGCTGCTAGTACGCTTAATTTATTTAACCTTATAGTTTTTCCGAACCCACTTGGCGGGTTCGGAAAAACGTTATATAATATTTTACTTTTTTTCGCGTTTTATGTTTGTGAAAAAGTAAAAGAGTATGAAGTGGTTAAAGAATTTTAGGAATGCAAAATATGTTCTCATTGCGGTGGCTGCTGTAATAGCCACAGCGTCGCTTTGGGTATCAAACCTTATTGTTGAGGATTTGAAACAGGAGGAGGAGCGTCGTATGGCTGTCTGGGCTTCGGCGATGACTTCTCTTATCAATGCCGAGGTGGGTGAGAATGTGAGTCTCGAAAATGAGATTTTAACGAGCAATAAAACGATTCCTGTGGTAATGATGGATAAAGTGGGTAATATAATTTCCCATAATAATATTCAGGAATCAAAACTTGAGCGTGTGGCAGCCGAAATGCGTGCCACTGGTTCTAAGATAGAGGTTCCGTTAGGCGATGACGAGTTCTGCTATATCTATTATGATGATTCTGCGACATTGGTGCAACTCTCCTATTATCCTTATATCCAGCTTGCCGTTGTTGTGCTGTTCTTCATAATATGCATCGTGGCTGTTCTAAGTTCGAAGCGTGCCGAGCAGAATCGTGTGTGGGTGGGTTTGTCCAAGGAGACTGCGCACCAGCTGGGGACTCCCATATCGTCGCTTATGGCGTGGATTGAGGTGCTCAAGGCTAAGTATGCCGATGATGAACTACTGCCCGAAATGGAGCGCGATGTGCAGCGTCTGCAGATGGTTGCTGACCGCTTTTCAAAGATTGGTTCAAGGACCGAGCCTGTCCCCGAGGATGTGAGTGCTGTTGTGGGCAAGGCTGTGGAGTATATGAAACGCCGTAGCCCTGCAAAGGTGAAGTATAATCTATCGTTCCCCGATGCTTCACTGTCGGCGCGACTTAATGTGCCATTGATGGAGTGGGTGTTCGAGAACTTGTGTAAAAACGCAATTGATGCTATGGAGGGGAGCGGCGAGATTTCGGTTGTTGTTGCCGATGACGGCGACAAGGTGCTGGTTGATGTCACTGATACCGGCAAGGGTATTGCCAAATCGCGCTGGAAAATGATCTTTGAACCGGGATTTACCACCAAACCGCGTGGTTGGGGGTTGGGGCTGTCATTGGCAAAGAGAATTGTCGAGGAGTTCCATAAGGGGCGCATTTATATAAAGAAATCACTACCTGGAAAGGGCACGACCTTCCGTATTGAGCTAAAAAAGTAGCAAAATGCGCCGTTTTTGAAGTTTTTTTATCGATTTAGGTGTTTCTAAAGAATTTTATTACTATCTTTGTGTCCTAAAATCGGATAGTGTGGATGTTAGGC
Source organism: Bacteroidaceae bacterium (assembly GCA_017381475.1). Classification (GTDB taxonomy): domain Bacteria; phylum Bacteroidota; class Bacteroidia; order Bacteroidales; family Bacteroidaceae; genus HGM04593. Next base: position 46,430 of record JAFOCD010000200.1, on the reverse strand, counting down.
ACTACTTTTGAGGAGTTATATTATTGATTGAGTTGATTTTATTGTAGCGATGGGAAGATTTGATAAATATAATGTTGACCTCAAGGGAATGAAGACTTCCTCCCTTGAAATGGAGTTTGACCTCGATAATGCATTCTTTGCTGACATCGATGGTGAGGAGTTTCAGAAAGGTGCTGTCAGGGCCAAAGTAACGGTTAAGAAGAACAGGGAGATATTTGATTTCTCCTTTGAAATGGCAGGAACGGTGATTGTTCCATGTGACCGTTGTCTTGATGATCTTGAGATTGATGTTGACACTGAGAGCACCTTGCGTGTGAAGTTGGGTGACAGTTATGCCGATGAAGGCGATATTGTGATAGTTCCCGAGAATGAAGGGGATTTGAACATAGCGTGGTATTTGTATGAGTTCATTGTTCTTGCGTTGCCAATGAAGCGTGTGCATGCACCGGGAAAGTGCAATCACGAGATGACTGGTAAGCTCAAAAGACACTCGGTCGATGCCGATGAATGTGGGGAGAACGAAGAAGCGCAGATTGACCCACGCTGGGCCGGTTTGAAGGATTTACAGATTGACGAAGATAATTAAAAAAAATAAATTAAAACATTAGAAGAAAATGGCACATCCTAAAAGAAGACAATCAAAGACTAGAACTGCCAAGAGAAGAACTCACGACAAGGCAGTAGCTCCTACATTGGCAATTTGCCCTAACTGTGGTGAGTGGCATGTATATCACACCGTATGTGGTGCGTGTGGTTATTACAGAGGCAAGTTGGCTGTTGAGAAGCAGGCAGCTGTCTAAATAATTGTTCTACCGCTGACGCTGTTTGCCGACGCGGGTAGTTTTTTGTCAAAGACAAAAACGCACCTATGGCATTCTGTAGGTGCGTTTTTCTCATATTGAAGCATTATGCATAAAGCCGGTTTTGTAAATATTGTAGGTAACCCCAATGTCGGTAAGTCGACATTGATGAACCTTCTGGTTGGCGAGAGAATATCTATTGCTACTTTCAAGGCGCAGACAACAAGACACCGCATTATGGGTATATTGAATACCGATGATGCGCAGATTGTTTTTTCGGACACTCCCGGTGTGCTCAAGCCAAACTACAAGCTGCAGGAGGCTATGCTGCGCTTCTCCCGTTCGGCATTGCGTGATGCCGATGTGTTGCTCTATGTGACCGACATGATTGAGAGCCCAGAGAAGAACAGCGATTTCATTGCCGAGGTACGCAAACTCGATGTCCCCATCCTTGTGCTTATAAACAAGATTGACTTGAGCAATCAGGCCGAACTTGTGAAGAAGGTTGAACAGTGGCACGAAATCATTCCCGAGGCTGAGATTTTGCCAATATCGGCAACTGCAAAATTCAATGTCGATGTGGTGATGAAGCGCGTTATGGAATTGCTGCCCGAATCTCCCCCTTATTTTGAGAAGGATGCACTTACCGACAAGCCGGCGCGTTTCTTTGTGACAGAGATTATACGCGAGAAAATCCTTTTGCACTATGACAAGGAGATTCCTTATGTGTGCGAGGCCGTTGTCGAGCAATTCAAGGAGGACGACGGAAAGATATATATAAAGGCGCTGATATATGTTGAGCGCGATTCGCAGAAGGGTATCATCATTGGTCACGAGGGCTCGGCCCTGAAGCGTGTGGCTACCGATGCTCGCCGCGAGCTTGAGAAATTCTTTGGGAAAAGAATATTTTTGGAAATTTATGTAAGGGTCGACAAGGATTGGCGTAACAGTGACCGTCAGTTGCGCCGTTTCGGTTACGACCAAAAAGATTAAGGATATAATCTATGGGAAATTTAGTAGCAATTGTAGGTCGTCCCAATGTGGGTAAGTCAACCCTGTTCAATCGCTTGACCGAGACAAAGCAGGCGATTATATCGGACGAGGCTGGCACTACACGCGACCGTCAGTATGGCCGTTGTTTCTGGTGCGGCAAGGAATTTTCACTTGTGGACACAGGTGGTTGGGTGCGTAACTCGGACGATGTGTTCGAGGAGGCTATCTGCGATCAGGTTACACTCGCCCTTGAAGAGGCCGATGTAATACTCTTTGTGGTTGATGCCATGAATGGCTTGACCGACCTTGATATGGAGATGGCGTCAATGCTTCGCCGTGCAAAGAAGCCCGTGCTTGTAGTTGCCAACAAGGTCGATACATACGAGATGCAGTATGGCACAGCCGAGTTCTACAGCCTTGGTCTTGGTGACATGCACTGTATCTCTGCTGCCAACGGTAGCGGTACAGGTGACTTGCTTGATGAGATATTGACTAAGTTTACCAAGGAGGCCGAGGAGGCACCCGAGGAGAACATTCCACGCTTTGCCGTTGTTGGCCGTCCTAACGCCGGCAAGAGCTCAATCATCAATGTATTCCTTGGCGAGGATCGTAACATTGTTACAAACATCGCAGGTACAACACGCGACTCAATCCTCACACGCTACACAAAGTTCGGCTTCGATTTCTACCTGGTTGATACAGCCGGTATCCGCAAGAAGGGTAAGGTAAGCGAAGATATTGAATATTATTCTGTCCTTCGTTCTATCCGTGCCATTGAGAACAGCGATGTCTGCATCCTTATGATTGATGCTACACGCGGTATCGAGTCACAGGATCTTAATATCTTTTCAATCATTCAGCGTAACCAGAAGGGTCTTGTAGTTGTTGTCAACAAGTGGGATTTGGTCGAGGACAGAAGCGAGAAGGTGCAGAAGTTCTTTGAGAACGCAATCCGTGAGCGTCTTGCTCCATTTGTCGATTTCCCAATCATCTTTACATCGGCTGTGACAAAGCAGCGTGTGTTCAAGGTACTTGAGACTGCAAAGGATGTTTACTTGAACTCACAGAGAAAAATCTCTACAGCAAAGTTCAACGAGGAGATGTTGCCGCTTATCGAGGCTTATCCGCCACCATCAATCAAGGGCAAGTATATCAAGATCAAGTACTGTATGCAGTTGCACGAGACACGCGTTCCTTCGTTCCTGTTCTTTGCGAACCTGCCACAGTATGTAAAGGACCCATACAAGCGCTTCCTCGAGAACAAGATCCGCGCCAAGTGGAACTTCCACGGAGTTCCGATGAATATATTTATTAGGCAGAAGTAGTCCGAACATAGTGAGGATAATTTTCTTTCTACCGATGATGGAAGTAGGCGGAGTGAAACGAAGCCAACTTCTCAAAAATCTGAATATATTTATTAGATAGAAGTAGGCGAAGTGAAAATCTCAGGTTGAGGTGATTATATAAAAACATAAGGCAGCGATTCAATCGCTGCCTTATGTTTTTATGGTTTTGAATTTTGTGCTTGCTCTTTTACTTGGCGTAGGATTTCGCTCGAGAACAGGAAGTCGTTCAGTGGTTTGTTGTCGGTGTTAAGAATCTGTTTTTTGTTTCCTTCCCAAGCAAGGTTGCCGCCCGAGAGGAACAGGATGTGGTCGCCGATGTTCATGACCGAGTTCATGTCGTGTGTGTTGACAATGGTGGTTATGTTGTCCTCCAGGGTGATGTTGTGTATCAGTTCGTCTATGATGAGTGATGTCTGCGGGTCGAGTCCCGAGTTTGGCTCGTCGCAAAAGAGATACTTTGGTTTCAGGGCTATGGCACGTGCAATGGCTGCTCGTTTTTGCATACCGCCCGAAATCTCCTCGGGGTATTTCTCTTGTGCATCAATAAGGTTCACGCGGTCTAAGCAGGCTTTTGCGCGTGCAAGGCGTTCCTTGTAGGTCATGTTGGAGAACATGTCGAGCGGGAACATTACGTTCTCAAGTACGCTCATGGAGTCGAACAGGGCAGCGCTCTGGAACAGCATGCCGATTTCGCGTCGTAAGGCAATCTTTTCCTTCTGCTTCAATGTCGTTACATCGCACCCGTCGTAAATGACTTTGCCTTTGTCGGGTGTCAACAGTCCTACTATGCATTTGAGCAATACAGTCTTTCCTGCACCGCTCTGTCCAATAATGAGGTTTGTGACGCCGTTCTCGAAAGTTGCACTTATGTCATTAAGTATGCTTTTGTCTTCGAACTGCTTGTGTATGTTGATTACTTCGATCATTGCATCATGATATTGGTTAGAACTATGTCCGAGAATAGTATCAGCACGCTGCAGCTTACAACGGCGTTTGTACTGGCCTTGCCCACTTCTATTGAACCGCCCTTTACGCTATAGCCATAGAACGATGCAACTGAGGTGATTATAAATGCGAAGAATGTGCTTTTTATAATACTGTACCAGATGAACCATGGGGTGAAGTCGTATTGTAGGCCAAGAGTCAGGTCTTCGGCTGTCATGATATCTGTTACATATCCAATGAGAAATGCACCCCCAATGCCGGCTGCAATACTGAAAATTACCAACATGGGTATTGTGAGCACAAGTCCTGTGATTTTGGGCAATATCAGGAAGTTGGCAGAGTTGACGCCCATCATGTCAAGAGCATCTATCTGTTGGGTTACTCTCATTGCTCCAATTTCGGACGTGATGTTTGAGCCGACCTTTCCTGCAAGTATAAGACACATGATTGTCGATGAGAACTCGAGCAACAATACCTCGCGTGTAGCATATCCTGTTACCATTTTAGGCATCCATGGGCTTTCTACATTTGTTTTCATCTGAATGCAGAGTACTGCTCCGATGAACAGCGAGATGACAAGCACGATGGGGATTGAGTTTATGCCCAACTGGTATATCTCGTGGAGTGTGCGCCTGAAATACATCCTCCAGCGTTCGGGGCGCTTGAAAACCTGCCGCATCAGTATCAGATAACGGCCGAATGTTTTTATTGAGTCTATGAGAAACATTGTCTTTAAACGATAAGATATGGGCAAAGGTAGCACTTTTTGTTTAATAAACATCATATTACCTTTCATTGCTTGTATTTGTGGTATAAAATATGAGTTTTTTTGTTTGAACGGCAAAAATGCATTATCTTCGCCGTGATGTAAAGTTAACAGCTAACCCGATATGGAAATTGATATTACCGGCAAATATGAGGATGCTACGGTGCTGCGCACCGAGAACCTTGTGAAGCGATATGGCAAGCGTACAGTTGTGAATGATGTGTCGTTCAATGTTAAACAGGGCGAGATTGTAGGTCTGCTTGGCCCTAACGGTGCCGGAAAAACCACGTCGTTCTATATGACGACGGGGCTTGTTATTCCCAACGGTGGCCGTATTTTCCTTGATGACAAGGATATAACCAAATATCCCGTTTACAAGCGTGCCCGTGCCGGCATTGGTTATCTGGCGCAGGAGGCTAGTGTTTTCCGCAAGATGACAGTTGAGGATAACATTGCTGCGGTGCTTGAACTTACGGGTAAACCGCTTGACTATCAAAAGGATAAATTGGAGAGCCTTATTGCTGAATTCCGTCTGCAAAAGGTGCGCAAGAATCTTGGTGACCGCCTGTCTGGTGGTGAGAGGCGCCGTACAGAGATTGCGCGCTGTTTGGCGATTGACCCCAAATTCATCATGCTTGACGAGCCTTTTGCCGGTGTCGATCCCATTGCCGTTGAGGATATCCAGTACATTGTGTGGAAACTGAAAGACAAGAATATTGGTATTCTTATCACTGACCACAATGTGCAGGAGACGCTCAGTATCACTGACCGTGCATATCTGCTCTTTGAGGGTCGTGTGCTCTTTGAGGGTACTCCTGAGGAACTTGCCGGTAATCCAATTGTGCGCGAGAAATATCTTGGTCGCGACTTTGTGCTCCGTAAGCGTGAGTTCCAATTCTAATTCTCTGTTGCTGTCGGTATTCTGAATTGATGTTTGTGAAAATAATGTTTCTATGAAAAATATAAAGGCTCTTGCAATCGCTTTACTTATAGGCTTTTGCAGTCTATGCTATGCGCAGCAGGATGGTGTAATAGGGAAGGTGCATCGGCAGGTTTTTGCGGATGCAGAAGGTAACAAGACAAATGTAAGCATTGTACTCAAATCACAGGCTGAGCCAGCACGGATCAAGGCGCGTACTGCAATGTGCAAAGATAAAAGAGCCTTGAGACAGGTGGCTGTCGGTGAGTTGAAGGAGTTCTCGGCCAATAGCCAGACTGCAGTTCTTGAATATCTTGAGAAGGTTGCTATTGATGGCCTTGTATCAAATATCAGTTGTCATTGGATTGCCAATGTGATTACATGTGACGCTACAAAAGAGGTTGTTGAGGCATTGGCTTCGCACCCCGATGTGCTAGCAGTGGGGCAGAACCGCGAGGTACAGGTTGTGCGTGGTTTTGACGCTGCTGTCAGCGCGCAAGCAATGGTCAAAGCGTCTTCGCATAGCGCGACTCCCCATGTGTTCCAGGTAAATGCCGATGATGTCTGGGCGCAGGGATATACAGGAAAGAATATTGTGGTGGCGATACTTGATTCGGGTACCAACCCCGACCACTATGACCTCAAGGACCATCTTTGGTGCGGATATGCCGACACGGACGGTGACGGTGAGAAGGATGACCCTGTCAATGGTTGGAATTTCGTGGCCAATAATGCCGATATCACCGATGATTATGGACATGGTACCCATTGTGCAGGAATTGTATGTGGAGACGGAACGGTGGGCAATGTGACTGGTGTTGCTCCCGATGCCACGCTGATGACCTTGAAGGTTGTGAACAGGGCCGGTGGTGGAACACCGGCGCAGATGATGTCGGGTGTGGAGTTTGCCATTGAGAACGGCGCGAATGTACTCAGCCTTTCACTGGGTTTCAAGCGATCACAGATAAGCGAGACGGATAGAATGCTTCTGCGTAGGACATTCGAGAATGCCTTGCTGCTTGGCGTGCCTGTGTGTGCTGCTGCCGGAAATGACGGCGACAGCTATGGTGCACCCGATAATGTTGACTATCCTGCGGCTTGCCCTCCACCATATCTCCACCCCGACCAGCAGGCTAATGCCGGCGGTTTGACAAGTGTAATTTGTGTGGGTTCGGTCAATGCGAACGATGAGTATGTGACCTCGTCATCGCAGGGTCCTGTGACATGGCAAGGTACTGAATATGGCGATTATCCCTTTGATGCAGAGCATATAGGCCTTATACGTCCCGACATTGTTGCACCTGGTGACCTTATCTATTCATTGAAACATGATGAGAACGGCAAATACAAGTATATGTCGGGCACATCGCAGGCAACTCCCTGCGTTGCCGGTGTGATAGCTCTGATGCTTGAAAAGAATCCTGCGCTGACACCTGAGCAGATATGTGAGACCATTGAGTCTACCGCAAAGAAACTGACTGCATCGAAGAGCAATATGACGGGTTCGGGCCGCATAGATGCCCTTGCCGCCGTGAATGCTGTGGAGGCAACAAATGAACGCCCGTACATGAGGCTCGTGGACTATTCTCCCAATTCAATGTCCACAGGCGAGAGCATGGAGATTGCCTTTACCGTTGCCAACACGGGCAAGGGTGCGAGCGACGGCAATGTGAGCGTGCATCTCTCAACCGCGGATCCGTATGTCAGAATTGAGAAGGGCGTGGTTCATTTTGACGCAGTGTCATCCGGCGGTTCGGCCGGTGGCGTGTTCGTTATAAGCACGACGGCCAATGTCCCCAACGGGCATACTGCGTACATGACTGTAACCACTGTCACAGGTGCGTATGAATGGAGCGACGAGGTTGTCGTTGTGTTCGACAATTATGCGCGTATCGTGTGTCGCTCGTCTTGGCCCGAGAGTGTGAAACCCGGCAAGAATGTGGCAATCAATGTAAACATGGTGAACGAGGGTACTGCCCCCACAACAGGTGAGACCAATGTCCGTATGGAGTGTTCGTCGCCCTATGTGACAATGGTTGATGATGAGGCTGTGCTTGGTGCCATGGCCGTGGGCGAGGAGTGCACGGTACAGTTCGTGGTGAATATTGACGAGTCTGCCCCCGACAATATATCGATAAGTTTTGACATATATGCGACCCCCGACAACTATACCGCAGTCAGGAGTCTTGTCTATGAGTTTGAGCCGGGGCTGGATGCCGACGGCTATGTGAAGGACGGTTTTGCCGGGTGGACAACATTTGATGCCAGCAATGATGGGCGTGACCATGCGTGGTGGCACTCTTCGGTTGCAGGAATACACAGGGCTGGCAATGTAGGCGAGTCACATTCGGGAATGGGGCAGATGATGAGCGAAACCTATTGCCAGGCGTCAATGATGGAGTACACTGTTCCAATTGACAACTATCTGGTTTCTCCCAAAGTAAAGGTGGCTGCAGGCGGAAAATTCAGTTTCTGGGCACGTGTTCATTCGAGTACATGGTTCGGTGAGCATTTTGGCGTTGCCGTGTCAGAGAGTGGAAATAAGGCTGCTGCTGATTTTGAAACTGTGGCAGAGTGGAGTATAACAAAAGCCGATGGCGATGGCTGGCGAGAGTATACTGTTGACTTGTCGGCCTATGAGGGCAAGGAGGTCTATGTGGCAATACGCCATTTCTTTACCGATGAGCAGTGGGCAGCGTTGGACTATGGCTATGATGTCTACATACTGCATGTCGATGATGCCATGTTCCACAATGTAGTGGATGTCTCAACCGGTTTCGTGTATGACAACTACAGTCGCTTCTCATTGGCTGTGGAGGGCAATCCGTTGCCTGCCCCCGGTAATGTGGTGGCAACTGCAGCCGGTACAAGTAAGGTGAATGTCTCATGGAGTGCTGTTGCGAATGCCCAAAGCTATAATGTGTATCGTGACGGCGTATGCATCGCCGGTACAACTGCGCTTTCATATACCGACAGCGGTCTCTCTTCCGACACGGAATACGCCTACTGTGTGTCAGCTGTCTATAATGGCAAGGAGTATGAGCGCTCGGCCGTGGTGACAGCCGTTACCGGCAAGGCCGATTATAGCGTTAAAATCAAGTCTGTAGATCCGGCATCGCTTGCCGTGGGCGAGAATATCCTTGAGATTACCATGGTCAACAATGGTAGATATGAGCAGAAATCGAGAAGTACTCTTGTGCTCACGACAACCAGCCCATATGTTACCGTTGTTACGGGCAATGTGGGTATGAGTTACCTGCCTGTGGATGCAGAATCTACAAAGAATTTCAAGGTTGTGGTGGATGAGTCTGCGCCCGATGGACATCTTGCCGAGTTTAATCTCAATGTGACCGAGCTTTATGAGGACAAGAATGTCTGGAACTGTCCTTTTGTGCTGACTGTGGGCACTCCGGGTGATGATACTGCAGTTCTTGATGTAGTGGACTGTAACAAAATGCAGGAAGATGCAGCATATGATCTTAGTGGCAGGCGTGTGCTGGATCCCAAGTCCGGAATATACATTGTCGGCGGCAAGAAAATCCTTGTCAAGTGATGTCATTCGGGCGGTGAATTCTCCGTTTGTCCCGTGTAAGTTTTCAACAAAATCGGTTTTTGCTTGATTTTGTGCATAACTTGTTGTATTTTTGTGCGCTCTAAATTAAGGGGTGCTGTATGCCTTGTTGAGTGGAATGCAAGGTTATGCCCTTTAGAACAGATGAAATTATTAAAATTTTTATATAATGGAATTTACACTTAAAAATCAGGATGCTACAAGCGCAATCCTTTCGGTAAACATTCAGGAGGCCGATTACTCGGCTTTGGTTGAGAAGCAGTTGAAAAATTTCCGCCAGAAGGCAAATATCCCTGGTTTCCGTCCAGGTATGGTTCCTATGGGCTTGATCAAGAAGCAGTACGGTACTGCTGTTAAGGCCGAGGAGATCAATAAGTTGTTGCAGACAAAGATATTCGAGTATATCAGAGAGAACAAGATCGATATGCTTGGTGAGCCACTCCCAATCGAGGAGCAGCAGGCTAACATCAATATGGTTGAGGACAAGGAGTTTACTTTTGAGTTCGAGATTGCTCTCGCTCCAAAGTTCGACGCAGTTCTTGACAAGAACGACGCACTTGCATACTACAAGATCCAGCCAACCGATGAGATGATTCAGGGCCAGGTAAATGCTTTCGCACAGCGTTGTGGCGAGTACAAGCAGGTTGAGGCTTACGAGAATGGCGACATGCTCAAGGGTACATTGACTGAGGCTGTTGAGGACGGTGTTGTTGTACGCGATGCTGTGATGATGCCTTCATACATGAAGAACGATGACCAGAAGGCTCTCTTTGCAGGTGCAAAGCTCAACGATGTTGTAACATTCAATCCTTTCACAGCATTCGATGGCAATGAGGCTGAGTTGGCTTCACTCCTCAAGGTTGAGAAGAGCGAGGTCGCTGCTCACAACGGCGAGTTCACTTTTGCAGTTACAGAGATTACACGCTTCGTTGCAAGCGAGATCAACCAGAACGTGTTTGATGCTGCATTCGGCAAGGACGCTGTAAAGAGTGAGGAGGAGTTCCGTGCAAAGATTGCCGAGCAGTTCGAGGCTCGTTTCGAGGTTGAGAGCGACTACAAGTTGTTGATGGACGTACGTGACTACCTCATGAACAAGGTTGGCAAGCTCGAGTTCAACGAGGCAATTCTCCGTTGCATCATGGATTCAAACAAGGCCGAGGGTGAGACAGTAAGCGAGGAGGAGTTCCAAAAGAGCCTTACAGAGCTCCGTTGGCACTTGGTTAAGGAGCAGCTCGCGAAGAAGTTCGAGGTTAAGATTGATGACAATGATGTTCTCAATGTTGCCAAGGGCGCTACACGCGACCAGTTCGCTCAGTACGGTATGGCAAATGTTCCCGAGGACTTGCTCGAGAACTACGCTAAGGAGATGCTCAAGCAGGAGAAGACACGCGAGGCTCTCATCAACCGTGCAGTTGATGTGAAACTTATCCAGTCTATCAAGGCTGCAATTACCTTGAACGAGGAGAAAGTTTCTGTTGATGAGTTCAACAAAAAGGTATCTGAAAACGCTTAATATATAATATTGGGTATATAATCCGGCCTATTGGCTTTGCCCGATAGGCCGGATTATTTTAATAATGACAAATTAAAGAACAGGTTGTTATGGAGAGAGATGATTTTAAGAAGTATGCTACCAAGCACCTTGGCATGAACAGCATGGTGCTTGACGATGTTATCAAGGCTCAGGCGCAGTATCTGAACCCATATATTCTCGAGGAGAGACAGTTGAATGTTACACAGATGGATGTGTTCTCTCGTTTGATGATGGATAGAATCATCTTCTTGGGAACTCAAATCGATGATTACACTGCAAATACTCTGCAGGCGCAGTTGCTTTATCTTGACTCGGTAGACAGCGGCAAGGATATCTCTATCTACATCAACTCTCCTGGCGGTTCGGTATATGCCGGTCTGGGTATATATGATACAATGCAGTTCATTTCGAGCGATGTTGCTACAATCTGTACAGGAATGGCTGCGAGCATGGCTGCTGTATTGCTTGTTGCAGGTGCCGAGGGCAAGCGTTCGGCATTGACACATAGCCGTGTGATGATACATCAGCCTCTTGGTGGTGTACAGGGACAAGCCAGCGATATTGAAATTACTGCACGCGAAATCCAGAAATTGAAGAAGGAACTCTATACCATCATTTCTGACCACAGCAAGCAGCCTTTCGACAAGGTTTGGGCCGACAGTGACCGTGACTATTGGATGACTGCAGCCGAGGCGCAGGAGTATGGTATGATTGACCGTGTCCTTACACGCAAAATTTAATTTGACCGATGGCAGAAAAAGGAAAGAAACGTTGTAGTTTCTGCGGCAGGACCGAGGAGCAGGTTGCACTGCTAATGACCGGTATGACTGGCTATATCTGCAACGATTGTGTTGAGCAGGCGCATAATATCCTGCGCGAGGAGGCTTTGTTGCCAAAGAGTGACTTCGAGATGAAGGAGCTCCCCAAGCCAAAGGAGATAAAGGCATTCCTTGATGAGTATGTGATTGGACAGGATGAGGCAAAGTGTGCGCTCGCAGTTTCTGTATACAATCACTACAAGCGTCTCATGCAGCGAGGTGCAGCGGATGATGTGGAGATTGAAAAGAGCAATATAATTATGGTGGGAAGCACCGGTACTGGCAAGACATTGCTTGCTCGCACTATTGCCAAACTGTTGAAGGTTCCGTTCACTATTGTGGACGCGACTGTACTTACCGAGGCAGGCTATGTGGGCGAGGATATTGAAAGTATCCTTACACGCCTTCTGCAGGTTGCCGATTACAAGGTTGAAGAGGCTGAGCGCGGCATTGTGTTCATTGATGAGATTGACAAGATTGCACGCAAGAGTGACAATCCGTCAATTACACGCGATGTCAGCGGTGAGGGTGTACAGCAGGGCTTGCTCAAATTGCTTGAGGGTTCGGTTGTGAATGTTCCGCCTCAGGGTGGTCGCAAGCACCCCGACCAAAAGATGATAGCGGTGAATACCAAGCATATCCTTTTTATCTGCGGCGGTGCGTTTGACGGTATTGAAAAGAAGATTGCGCAGCGTATGAATACCCATGTTGTGGGTTATAATTCAGTGCAGAACAAGATGCATATTGACAAGGGGGACATGATGCTGTATATCATGCCTCAGGACTTGCGCTCGTTCGGTCTCATTCCAGAGATTATAGGCCGTTTGCCAATTCTTACTTCATTGCGCCCGCTTGACCGCAGTGCATTACGCAATATTCTTACCGAGCCCAAGAACTCCATCATCAAGCAGTATGTGAAGCTTATGGAGATGGATGGAGTGAAGCTTGTTTTTGAGGATGAGGCGTTGGAGTATATCGTGGATACAGCTGTCGAGTATAAGCTCGGTGCGCGTGGTCTGCGCTCAATTGTCGAGACCATAATGATGGAGAAGATGTTTGAGATTCCTTCGAGCGATGTTAAGAGTTGCAAGATAACAAAGGAATATGCTCAGAAGCAGGTAGAGAAAAGCACTGCGATAATGTGTGCTGTCTGACATGAGATGACACCATTTTAAATGTGTATACAGTATCTTTGACGGCAGGCTCCAGTGACGGAGTCTGCCGTTTGTTTACAGGCCGCTGATTTTTTTACTGCCTTTGCAAAAATATATTCAAAAAAAGTTGTGCTTTTAATTGATATATTTATAACTTTGTTTTCAAATAGGCATGTTATAAAATGGCAAAGAAGTGTAATTTGACAGAGGCTCTCAAGGAGAACTTCGGTTTTGACAAGTTCAAGGGTGATCAGGAAGCGGTCATCAAGAACTTGCTTGCAGGCAATGATGCCTTTGTTCTGATGCCTACCGGAGGTGGAAAATCGCTTTGCTACCAGCTGCCATCGCTTGTTATGGAGGGTACTGCGATTGTTATATCCCCGCTTATCGCTTTGATGAAGAATCAGGTCGATGCCATAAGAAACCTTAACGAGGAGGATGGCATGGCGCACTTCCTGAACTCGTCATTGACAAAGCAGGCGATAGAGGAGGTCAAGGAAGATGTGCTTTCCGGTAAGACAAAACTATTGTATGTCGCTCCCGAGTCCTTGACAAAAGAGGACAATGTGGAGTTTCTTAAGAGCATAAAGATTTCGTTCTATGCAATAGACGAGGCGCACTGTATCTCGGAGTGGGGACACGATTTCCGCCCGGAGTACCGCCGTATCCGTCCAATAATGAATGAGATTGGCAAGGCTCCTATCATAGCGTTGACCGCTACTGCTACAACCAAGGTGCGCGATGACATCAAGAAGAATCTGGGAATACAGGATGCTCCTGATTTCAAGTCGTCGTTCAACCGCCCGAATCTTTACTATGAGGTGCGTTCAAAGACCAAGGATGTAGACAAGGAGATTATAAAGTTTATAAAGGCAAACCCGGGCAAGTCGGGTATCATATATTGCTTGAGCCGTAAGAAGGTTGAGGAGTTGGCCGAGATACTACAGACGAATGAAATTTCGGCAAAGGCCTATCATGCCGGAATGGATTCGGCAATGAGGTCACAGACCCAGGACGATTTCATCATGGAAAAGATTGATGTTATTGTCGCGACAATTGCATTTGGTATGGGTATTGACAAACCGGATGTGCGCTATGTGATACACTATGATATACCCAAGAGTCTTGAGGGTTATTATCAGGAGACAGGCCGCGCCGGCCGTGATGGTGGCGAGGGGCAGTGTATAGCCTTTTACAACAACAAGGATTTACAGAAATTGGAGAAATTCCTCGAAGGCAAACCGCTTGCCGAACAGTACATAGGCCGTCAGTTGTTGCATGAGACGACAGCATATGCCGAGTCTTCGGTTTGCCGCAGGAAGTTATTGTTACATTATTTTGGTGAAAATTACGACGTGGAAAATTGTGGTAACTGTGACAACTGTCTATCTCCTAAGAAACAGGTGGAAGCAAAAGAGTTGCTTGAAGCTGTAATTGAGACAGTATTGGCATTGAAGGAGAATTTTAAAACCGATTATGTAATAGATGTCCTTTTGGGCAAGGAAACTGCTGATATTATATCACATAATCATGATGAACTTGAGTGTTTTGGCTGTGGTGACGATGAGGATGCAAAATGCTGGAATGCGGTAATCCGTCAGGCATTGATAGCCGGTTATCTTGACAAGGATGTCGAGAACTACGGTTTGCTTAAGGTGACAAAACAAGGTCATGCGTTCCTGAAGAAACCCGTATCGTTCAAGATTGTTGAGGACAGGGATTTTGATGAAGAGGAGACTGTAGTGCAGGCAACAAGTACATTTGCTGTTGACCCGGAGCTATTTGCAATGCTAAAGAACCTGCGCAAGAAGTTGTCGAAACAGCTTGAACTGCCGCCTTATGTAATATTCCAGGATCCGTCGCTTGAGGCTATGGCTACGACATACCCGGTAACGATTGATGAATTGAAGAATATTCCCGGCGTAGGCGAGGGTAAGGCTAAACGTTATGGCGAGGAGTTCTGCGCTCTTATCAAGCGCCATTGCGAGGAGAATGAGATTGATCGCCCCGAGGATATCCGTATACGCACTGTGGCGAACAAATCAAAACTGAAGGTTGCGATAATCAATGCAATTGACCGCAAGGTGGCTCTTGATGACTTGGCAATAAGCAAGGGCGTTGAGTTTGACGAATTGCTCGACGATGTGGAGTCTATTGTCTATTCGGGTACAAAACTGAATATCGACTATTTCCTTGAGGAGATTCTTGACGAGGAGAATTTGTACGAGATTTATGACTATTTCAAGAGTTCTGATACCGATTCGATAGATGTCGCTATTGAGGAACTTGGCGGCGAATATACCGAGGAGGAGATCCGTCTTGTACGAATAAAGTTCATATCCGAGGTTGGAAACTGATTAAGAATAAAAAATATATAGCTATATGAATGATTTTATAAAAGAAAAGATTGTGATGGACGGCTTGACCTATGACGATGTATTGCTTATTCCAGCATACTCAGAGGTGTTGCCTAAGGGGGTTTCCTTGAAAACCAAGTTCTCAAGAAATATAGAGTTGAATGTTCCTTTTGTGACAGCAGCCATGGATACTGTTACCGAGGCAAAAATGGCGATTGCCATTGCTCGCGAGGGTGGTATCGGTGTTATCCACAAGAATATGTCAATTGAAGCCCAGGCTCATCAGGTTGCAATCGTAAAGCGTGCCGAGAACGGTATGATCTATGACCCTGTGACAATCCAGGCGAACTCGGCGGTAAGGGATGCCCTTGACATCATGGCCGAATATCACATAGGTGGTATTCCTGTTGTTGATGACTGCAAGAAACTTGTGGGTATCGTTACAAACCGCGACTTGCGTTTTGAAACCAACATGGAACGACCAATCTGTGAGGTTATGACTCCTGCCGACAGACTGGTTGTCACAAATCAGAAGACAGATATGGAGGCTGCTGCCAAGATTCTGCGTGAGAACAAGATCGAGAAGTTGCCTGTTGTTGACGGTGACGGCAAGCTTGTGGGTCTGATTACATACAAGGATATCACAAAGGCCAAGGATAAACCAATGGCTTGTAAGGATAGCAAGGGTCGTCTGCGTGTTGCAGCCGGTGTAGGTGTTACCGGTGATGCAATGGAGCGTATCAAGGCCCTTGTTGATGCAGGCGTGGATGCTGTTGTCATTGACACTGCTCATGGTCACTCTGCTGGTGTTGTTCAGAAACTGAAAGAGGCAAAGGCTCTCTTCCCACAGATTGATATCGTTGTTGGTAATGTGGCTACAGGTGAGGCTGCCAAGATGCTTGCCGATGCTGGTGCTGATGCCGTTAAGGTTGGTATCGGTCCTGGTTCAATCTGTACAACACGCGTTGTTGCAGGTGTGGGTGTGCCACAGTTGTCTGCTGTATACGATGTTGCCAAGGCACTTGAGGGTACCGGTGTGCCTTTGATTGCTGATGGTGGTCTGCGTTATTCGGGCGATGTTGTGAAGGCATTGGCTGCCGGTGGTTACTGTGTGATGATCGGTTCGCTTGTTGCCGGTACAGAGGAGTCGCCCGGTGACACAATCATCTTCAATGGCCGTAAGTTCAAGTCATACCGTGGTATGGGTTCATTGGAGGCGATGGAGAATGGTTCAAAGGATCGTTATTTTCAGGCCGATACAGCCGACAAAAAGAAACTTGTACCCGAGGGTATCGCGGCACGCGTGCCATACAAGGGAACACTCTTTGAGGTTATCTATCAGCTGGTAGGCGGTTTGCGTTCTGGTATGGGTTATTGTGGTGCAAAGGATATTGAGGCGTTGCATAACGCCAAGTTCGTACGCATTACAAATGCCGGTGTACTTGAGAGCCATCCTCACGATGTATCAATCACAAGCGAGGCGCCTAACTATAGTCGTCCTGAATAAAATATTACAGAATGAAATTAAAGAATATAGCAGCATCTCTTTTGCTGGTATCCACTACTGCATTGGCACAGGTTTCAGACCCTGTGCTTATGCGCGTTAATGGCAAGGAGGTAACACGCTCGGAATTCGAGTATGCTTTCAACAAGAATAATACGAATCTTTCCGGCGAGGGGCAGACTGTGGAGGAGTATCTGCCAATGTACATAGACTTCAAATTGAAGGTTGTTGAGGCCGAGGCTCTTGGTCTTGATACATTGCCCTCATTCAGGGAAGAGTATGAGCGCGACCGTAATCTCATGGCCGAAAAATATCTTGTAGATACCTGCTATATCAATGATGAGGCATATAAGATTTATGCGAATGACTCTGCGACAATAGGCCGTGATGGCTTTGTGGAGGTTGCCCATATCGTCTTTCTTGTCAAGCAGAAGGCCCCATCGGCCGAAGTAGAACAGGCAAAGGCAAAGATTGATGCTGCGTATGCAATGCTCAATGACGGTAAGACTTTTGAAGAGGTAGCTGCATATTTTGAAATTCCGGCGCAGGCTTTACGCTCGTTCGAGATTGTACGTGGCCAGGTGTATCCTGAATTTGAACAGGCTGCATACTCTATTACAGACGGTACATACTCGGCACCATTTGAGTCACCGGCCGGTTTTCATATTGTAAAACGTATTTCATCACGCCCCTTCGGCTCTTTCCAGGAGTATAAGCCTGCAATTATAAATATGCTTGAACAGCAGAATATACGCGAGGCGGCTCGCATGAAGAGAGGACGTGACCTTGCCAAGGAGTTCGGTGGTGGTCTTTCGCCAATGGAGGCACTTGCCCGTGAGGACAGTTTGCTCGAGAGCAAGTATCCCGAGTTCGGCAACCTGATGCGTGAGTATTATGAGGGCTTGCTTTTCTTTGAGGTTTCGACACGTGAGGTTTGGGACAATGCAGCAGCGGATGAGGCCGGTCTTATAAAGTATTTCAAGAAGAACAAGAAGAACTACAAGTTTGATGCTCCCCGTTTCCGTGGCGCGGTAATACAGGCTAATAGTCCCGAGAATCTTGTCTTGATAAAAGAGATTCTTGCAGGTCAGGATTTCGAGAACTACAAGTCTGCTATTGAAGCAAATCTGCCAAAGGATTCAGTACGCACTGTGCGTGTTGAGGTTGGAATCTTTGCACAAGGTGACAATGCTTTTGTTGATAAGGCTGCGTTCGGTCAGGGCGAGGGTGGCAAGTTGCGTCGGGGTTTTGTTGTTTCTGATGTCGTAGGTAAGGTTATTTCGGCTCCCGAATCATATAAGGATGTGAAAGGGATGGTTACTAATGACTATCAGAAATACCTCGAAGAGAAGTGGGTGAAATCGCTTCGCAAGAAGTATAAGGTTAAGGTTGATAAAACTGTGCTAAAAACAGTTAATAACCACGAATAAGTAATATGTTTTTGTACCTTTGCTGTGTGAAGCAGCCGTTTTGTGTTTTTAAAATATTTCAATTTAAGAAAACTGCCGATGTCCGGTAAAAAAATTTGGAAATATATATGCATGTCAGCTCTCCCGGCCTTGCTTTTTGCATGCCGGGATGAGGTGTCTTATGTGGAGAGGCCGTCTCTAGCCAGTGTTGGTGATGTGCATCTTTACAAAGACGAGGCTGACATAATGTTTGCACAGCAGCATAGAGCCGATAGTGTCGCCTTCATGCAGAATTATATTGAGCGTTGGGCGATAGATGTGCTTTTCTATGAAAAGGCCAAGGAAAATGTAATTGCGACTGATGAAATAGACAAGATGGTGGATAGCTATCGGAAAAGTCTCATCGAGAATCTTTATCAGGATAGGTTGATAACACAGCAACTGGTGCCTAACATAACTGAAGACGAGGTGCTTGAGTTCTATGAGCAGCAGAAAGCGTTGTTTGAGCTTGGCGAACCGTACATCAAAGGTTTTTATGTAAAGATTCCGGACAAGGCGCCAAAAGTTCGTGATGTGCGTAACTGGTGTATCCGTAAGGGTGATGAGGATCTGGAAAAATTGGAGAAACTCTGTACGGAAAACAAGTATGAGTATAATTTCTTTATGGAGGAATGGATACCTTTTGTTGACCTTGTGCGCAGAACGCCGCTGACAAAACAGCAGTTGATGGACAGGCTTTTGAGCAAAAGTACGATAGAGTTCAAAGAGGGTAAATTTACCTATTTTGTCTGTGCGGACTCAATTCTGCAAAAGAATGATACAAAACCGGTAGAGATGGTTTCTAATGAGATTAAGGAGCTGCTGCTAAATTCAAAGAAGGCTAACTTTATCAAAACCGTGAAACGCTCGCTTTATGATGAGGCGTTGAAGAATGGAACGCTTATTTTGCACTAATATAAATCCTTTAAGGGTTAATGAGAAGATATGAATATAAAGAAGAATTTTATTAAATGGTTGTTTTGTGCAATGTGCCTAATATTTTCAGGGCAGTCTGTAGTTGCGCAAGATAATGTCATAGATAGGGTAGAGTGGGTTGTCGGTGACAAATCGATATTGCGCTCAGATATAGAAGAGGCTATTCGTTATTGGGTTGCATCGGGCAGAACATTTGATGGCGATCCATATTGCGTTGTGGGTGAGGACTTGGCTGTGCAGCAACTGTTCCTGCATCAGGCTGCAATTGACAGCATTGAGGTTGACGAAGGAAACATAATGCGTCAGGTTGAGATGCAGATGGATTATGTCGTGCAGCAGATTGGCTCGAAGGAAAAAATGGAGGAGTATTTTAACATGACCTCTTCCGATATCCGTGAAATGTATCGTGAACAACTTTATAACAAGGAGATGACCGACCGTATGAAGATGAAAATAGTAGGTGATGTCAAGGTTTCTCCGGCGCTGGTAAGACGCTATGTTGAGTCATTGCCACAAGATAGTATCCCCTTTATCCAGCAGCAGGTCGAGGTGCAGATAATTACCATGCAACCGCAGATTGATCAGGAGGAGATTGATCGTGTGAAGGAGGAACTCCGTGAATACACCGAACGAATAATGAATGGCGAGACAAGTTTCTCGACAATGGCGCTGATGTATTCCGAGGATCCCGGTTCGGCACGTCGTGGTGGTGAACTTGGCTTTATGGGGCGTGGCCAGTTGCAACCTGAATTCTCTTCAGTCGCGTTTAATTTGACAGATCCCGAAAAGGTCTCAAAAATAGTTGAGACCGAATATGGCTTCCATATTATTCAGTTGATAGAGAAGCGTGGCGACAAGGTTAATGTCCGCCATATATTGAGGAAACCGCATCATTCAAGTGAAAATTTGAAGGCTTCTCTTTTGCGTCTTGACTCGCTTGCAACAGGAATAAAGGAGGGTGAGATGACATTTGAGGATGCTGTAGCTGTGTATTCTGATGATAAGGATACTCGTAACAATTATGGTGTCATGTATAACAAGGAGAGTGCTTCTTCTCATTTTGCGCTTGATGAACTGCCTGTAGACGTGGCTCGTGTCATTGAGTCTTTGCCTGTTGATGAGGTTTCACAGCCTTTTGCTTTGTTGCTTGACAATGGTAAGACTGTGTGCGCTATTGCTAAGGTAAAGTCTAGGACCGAGGCACATAGAGCGACATTCAGTGAGGACTATGATGTATTGCGTCAGATGTATCAGGCTAAATTAAGTGAGGAGCGAGTGAAGGAGTGGATAAAGAAAAAACAGAGTGACACGTATGTGCGTGTGAACAAGGATAGTCGTGGATGTGAGTTTCTTTATCCAGATTGGAATTTCTTTGAGGAAAAGTAAAATCCGCTGATGCAGAGGTTTATCTTATATATAATCCTTTTGTCGATTTCATTACCATTGCTCTCGCAGGAGGTGACGGATGAACAGGGCGGGCAACTGTCGGCCAGAAGGAGTTATCTGCATTTGTTGCATACTGATATAACTCGTTTTGATGAGGCTGTCAACCCTGATGCTTGGATTCTTGTTGGTAATGTGCGTTTTCGCCGTGACAGTATGTATATGTATTGCGACAGTGCGCATTACTATCAGAAACAGAACTCTTTCCAAGCTTTCGGTAATGTAAAGATGGAACAAGGTGATACACTATTTCTTTATGGTGATTATCTTGATTTTGACGGTGTCACCAATTTGGCGAGAGTCAGGAATAATGTAAAGCTTATAGATAAGACGACAGTTCTTGTGACAGATAGTCTTAACTTTGACCGCAATCGTAATGTCGGTTATTTTTTTGAGTATGGCGATCTGTATGATGAAACAAGTTGCTTAAGGTCTTATTATGGCGACTACAATGTAGACACGAAGTTAGCCGTTTTTATAGATGATGTGACTTTGGAGAATCCTAAGTTTCTTCTGTTGTCAGATACATTGCACTACAATACCAACACCAAAGTTGCCACAATTGTAGGTCCTACAAATCTCTATTCAGGACAATCTGAGGTGTATTCTGAGAACGGCCGGTTCAATACTGCTCAAAAGTATGGCATACTGCTTGATCGCTCGGTACTGTATAATGGAAAGAGGACACTTACTGCTGATTCGATATATTATGATACGAATAAAGGGTATAGTGAGCTGTTTGGTGATATTGTCTATTCAGACACCATAAAGAGGAATTTGTTGACTGGTGGGTATGCTTTTATGGACGAAGTACGGGATTCTGCTTATGTTACAGGTAGAGCACTTGCGGTAGACTATTCTCGCCGCGATTCGTTCTTTGTTCATTCCGATACGATATGGAACATTACTTACAATGCTGACACTGATTCGCTTTACCGTTTAGTTAAGGCTTATAATAGAGTAAGGGCTTGGGCTCCTGATATGCAGGCTGTGTGTGATTCGCTTGTCTTTGATTCAAGGGATACATGCATGACTATGTACAAGGATCCAATCTTGTGGAACGGCGATGTGCAACTGCTTGGTGAGGTTGTGAAAGTGTACATGAAGGATTCTTCGATTGATTGGGTGAATATACTGAATCAGACGTTGTATGTTGAGAAATTGGATTCTACATGTTATAACCAGATTAAGGGGCAAGAGATGAAGTTCTATTTCTCGGATGGCGAATTGAACGAGATGCAGGTGCTTGGTAGTGTGGAACAGATTTTCTATCCAATAGATAATGGAAATGGGTTCTTGGGTATGAATACCATGACAGCCGGCAAGACAATCGTTTATATGAAAGATCGGAAGGTGGACAAGGTCGTCGTTCCCAAGGAGTCTAAAGGCGTGTTTTATCCAATGAGTCAGCGACCCGAAGATAAACGTTTCCTTGAGAATTTTGCATGGTTTGATTATGTCCGTCCTTTGTCGATGGAGGATATATTCAATTGGAGAGGCAAGGGCTCCAATAAAGAGCTTAAGGTAATTAAGAAAGACAAAGTTCCTTTGCCGACACTTGACCGTTTAAAGAAATAGATAGCAATATGGCACGATTAAAAATACGCGAACCTAAAAAGTTCAACCATAAATATATATTTGTAGATGAGCGCAAGGAGAAACTTGACAAGATTGTCGAGAATGCCAAGCGCGATTTGGGCATGCTCCCCCCAAAGGAACCTACATACGAGGAGCGTTTGAGAGGTGCGTTTGTTACTGAAAACTCTCATCTCATGCGTAAGAGGAAAAACGGCACTCGTATATCATCGCGTTTTGCTGTAGCAGCGCTTCTTGTATGCCTTTTTCTTGCGTATTATATAATGAAAACAGTATACGGAATTGTATAGTACATGGAGGATATAATACATTTGTTGCCCGATTCGGTAGCTAACCAAATTGCGGCCGGAGAGGTTGTACAGCGCCCTTCATCGGTTGTAAAGGAACTTGTTGAGAATGCCATTGATGCAGGTGCCACAAAGGTGCAAGTGATGGTGGCGGATGGCGGCCGAACCTTGATACAGGTGATAGATAACGGCAAGGGTATGTCCAGTACGGATGCCCGTCTTGCTTTTGAGAGGCATGCGACATCAAAGATTGCAAGTGCTGATGACCTGTTTGCGCTTACAACAATGGGTTTCCGTGGTGAGGCTCTTGCCTCTATAGTCGCGGTTGCTCAGGTTGAACTTACAACGCGACGTGCTGCTGATGAACTTGGAACATGCATTCTCATCTCCGGTTCAAGGTTTGAGTCGCAGGAACCGGTTGCGGCTCCTGTCGGCAGTAACTTCAAGGTCAAGAACCTCTTCTTTAATATTCCTGCACGAAGGAAGTTCCTGAAGTCAGTGCAGACAGAACTTAATAATATTGTTACCGAGTTTGAGCGCGTGGCATTGGTTAACTGCAATGTTGAGTTCTCGCTCTCGCATAATGGCAACGAGGTGATCTCGTTGCCACCTTCATCGTTCCGTCAAAGAATTGTCAACCTTTTTGGTAAGAGGATAAATTCGCAACTCATAGAGGTTGATGTTATGAGTTCTCTTGTGAATATTAAAGGTTTCGTAGGTGCGCCCGAGAGTGCAAAGAAGAAGGGTGCATTGCAATATTTCTTTGTAAATGGACGCTATATGCGTCATCCCTATTTTGCTAAGGCTGTGGCTGAGGCATATGGTGAGATAATACCTCAAGGCGAACAGGTTCCTTTCTTCTTGGGTCTTGATGTGGAACCTTCACGTATTGATGTCAATATTCACCCCACGAAGACCGAGATTAAATTTGAGGATGAGTCCAGTCTTTGGAAAATTATTTCAGCTGCAGTAAAGGAGTCTTTGGGACGATTCAATGCTGCCCCAAGCCTTGACTTTGATGACGATGTCATACCCGAGATTCCTGTAATGGATTTTTCTGTGGATAACAACGCGCCCATTTCGGCTCCCAAAGTTTCTTATACTCCAGGCTACAATCCGTTCAGCAAACATATGCCGGATTATAGGAATCCGAACAATGAGTGGGAGTCTCTTTATGAGGGTGTCGGCAGGAATGGCAAACCGCTTGATTTGTCGCCTTTTGATGACGTACAGCCCGACTTTGTTGCTAACGAACCTAAGGCATGTGAATTGCAGTCGCATGCTACGTCCTTTGTCCAGTCGCCCGAGGCGGATTTTGTGCCTATGTCGCAGTATAAGGGACAGTATATTCTTGTGCCTGTCAAGTCTGGTCTGATGTGGGTGCATCAACGTAATGCGCACGTCAGAGTGCTGTTCGAGAAATATCGCCGGCAGATAACAGATGGACATAGTCCGTCGCAGGGATTGCTTTTCCCCGAAAGAGTGGAGTTGACAATGAACGAGGCGTTGGCGCTTGAATCAGTTTCAGAGGAACTGCTCTCTTTGGGTTTTGATATATCGTCGCTCGGCGGTGGTACATATGTACTGAACGGTGTACCTGTCGGTATTGAAGGGTTGCAGCCTGTGAAACTTCTCTCCGAGATTCTTCATCAGGCTGTTGAACAGACAGGTGATGTAAAGGAGAAGGTTTATGACCGCATGGCCAATGCAATGGCAAAGGAGGTGGCTATTGTTAGTGGCCAAATTTTATCACAAGAAGAAATGACCGTGCTGATAAATGACCTTTTTGGTTCCTCTATGCCAAGTCATACACCTGACGGTTCCCCTGTGATATATATAATGAATGATGCCGAAATAGACCGTAATTTTGTCAAATAGAGCTTTTGAATGAACTTCTGTGTTAATGAATAGTTAAAAAATATTAAATACGCGCCTAAATCTAATTTGAATTTGTATCTCATTGTGAAAAAAGTGTAATTTTGCAAATAATTGGATAAACTCTGTAGCTGTGTCTGCGTGGCATGGTGTGGTTTTAACAATTAGAACAATATATTGAGTTGCATGTTTATTAATATGCAGGTTTTGTAAAATAGGTATTTATATATAAATCTAATTAGTTTTAAGTATGAAAAAATTTATGATTTCACTGGCTCTTGCCAGTTTCGCAATGTTCTCTACAGCTCAGGAGACTGCTAGCGAGGTCGTAGTTCCTACCAAGTCTAAGTCGGTAGTGACAAACAGCTTCGGCAGCAACTGGTTTGTAGGTGTTAACGGCGGTGTAAACTTCTACAACGGCGTGTTTATGAATGGTGAGAACATCTTTGACCACATGTCTCCTGCTCTTGATGTTTATGTAGGTAAATGGCATACTCCTGGTTTCGGTTGGAGAGTTGCTTACCGTGGTTTGAACATCCAGACATACGAGAAGTTTGATCACACTGCATTCATGAACTTCCACTTCGACGCAATGTTCAACTTGCGTAACCTTATCCTTGGTTACAGTAAGGATCGTGTTTGGGAGATCACTCCTTATGTAGGTGTTGGTTGGGCAGGCCGTTGGGGCATGGATCATGAGAAGGGTAAAGGCCGCATGACTTCTGGCGCTGTTACTGGTTCGCTTTCAGCTAACTACGGTATCATCAACTCTTGGAGTGTTTCTAAGCGTTGGGCTATCAACCTTGAGCTCGCTGGTGCTTTCTTCCGCAATGGTTTCAGCGGCATCAACGGTCAGTCTGGCCACGATATGATGTGGACTGCAGCAGTGGGTGTTTCTTGCAACCTCGGTAAGGTGGGTTGGGACAATGCTCCCGATGTTGATGCTCTCCAGGCTATCTATGTTGGTATGATCGACGGCCTTCAGGGTCAGCTCGATGATGCTTTGGCAGCAAACAAGGAGAAGCAGAACCAGATCAAGGCTCTTGAGGAGGCAAACAAGGCTCTCGAGGGTAAGGTTGAGGAGTTGAGCAAGGTTAAGCCAATCAGCGTTTCTGAGTCTATCTTCTTCTCATTCGATTCTTACAAGATTGCTTCTAAGAAGGAAGAGTTGAACATCAAGGCTTATGCTGAGGCTGCTAAGGCTGCTGGTGTTAAGGTTAAGGTAGTTGGTTTCGCTGACAAGGTAGGTTCTGACGAGTACAACAATAAGTTGTCTGCAAAACGTGCTGAGGCTGTTGCTGAGATCATCAGAAGCTACGGTGTTGAGGTTGAGGTTGTTCCAGGCGGTGAGTCTGAGGAGTACAAGGAGCGTATGCTTAACCGTCGCGCTATTATCACAGTTGCTGAATAATTATTGATTGAGCAATATAACGATTGAGCAGGCTATGTGCCTGCTCAATTTTTTTATATGTCGGTATACTTTTTTGTATTCTGTTCAGGGTTTGTCTGTAGTGGCGCTTTGACTGGAGTGTGTGCGGCATTTCTGCATGTCCCATATTGTTGTTTGTGATGTTCGGGGTGTTTTTAACGGGTTTTGAAAAGAATTTCAATTATTTTATGAAAATAAACCGCAAAATATTTTGTGGTTGAAATAATTTGATGTACTTTTGCATCGCAATTGAGAAACGGTTGCGACATTATGGACGTTTAGCTCAGCTGGTTTAGAGCATCTGCCTTACAAGCAGAGGGTCGGCGGTTCGAATCCGTCAACGTCCACAGATATGAGGCCTGCGCAAAGCGTAGGTTATTTTTTTGCCCCTTTGTGAAGGCATTGTCTGTGTCTCGGCATCAATAAATATTTATTTTTTATAAACTTTATCTTTATATTAGGTGTTTATGCCTAAAAAGTGCTATTTTTGTACTTTGAAAATATTATACAACATGGAATTGAACATTTTGACAGCTATTTCTCCTGTTGACGGACGTTACAGGGGCAAGGCAGAGCCTTTGGCCGGTTATTTCTCAGAGTTTGCTCTCATCAAGTATCGAGTATTTGTAGAAATAGAGTATTTCATCGCGTTGTGCGAGTTGCCAATCCCACAGCTTGCTGCTGTTGACAAGGCTTTGTTCCCACGTTTGCGTGAAATCTATTCAAAATTTACATTGGAGAATGCCAACCGTGTAAAGGAGATTGAGAAGGTTACAAACCACGATGTGAAGGCTGTCGAGTATTTCATCAAGGAGCAGTTTGACGCAATTGGCGGTCTTGATGCATGCAAGGAGTTCATCCACTTTGGTCTGACATCACAGGATATCAACAATACATCAGTTCCCCGCTCAATCAAGGATGCTCTCGATGAGGTTTACTACCCCTTGATAGAGGAACTTATTGCACAGCTCAAGAGCTATGCCGAGGCTTGGGCCGAAATCCCGATGCTTGCTCGCACACACGGCCAGCCTGCATCGCCAACACGTCTTGGTAAGGAGGTTATGGTGTTTGTATATCGTCTTGAGGCTCAGCTTGCTGAGCTCAAACGTTGTCCAATCTCTGCAAAGTTCGGCGGTGCGACAGGTAACTTCAATGCTCACCGTGTGGCATATCCGGGCATTGACTGGAAGGCTTTTGCAAACAAGTTCGTGAGTGAGAACCTTGGCTTGCAGCGTGAGCAGTACACCACACAGATTTCAAACTACGATAATTTGGCTGCGTTGTTCGATGCTATGCGTCGCATCAATATCATCATAATGGATATGGACAAGGACTTCTGGCAGTACATCTCCAACGAGTTCTTCAAGCAGAAAATCAAGGCCGGCGAGGTTGGTTCAAGCGCAATGCCTCACAAGGTAAATCCTATCGACTTTGAGAACAGCGAGGGTAATCTTGGTATTGCAAACGCAATTCTTGACCATCTTTCAATGAAGTTGCCAATCTCTCGTCTGCAACGCGACCTTACTGACTCTACAGTGCTCCGCAATGTGGGTGTGCCTATGAGCCACATGCTCATCGCAATCAAGAGCTCACTTGTAGGCTTGCGCAAGCTCTTGCTCAACGAGGAGGCAATATACAATGAGCTCGACAACTGCTGGAGCGTTTGTGCCGAGGGTATTCAGACAATCCTGCGCCGTGAGGCTTATCCTAACCCATACGAGGCACTCAAGGCCTTGACACGCACCAACGAGGGTATCAACCAGAACACACTCCTTCAGTTCATCGATGGTCTTGATATATCCGAGAGTGTAAAGGATGAGCTCCGTGCAATAACACCGCACACCTATACAGGCTTGTAAATAAATTGGACCGTGAGGTTCGTAAAATATTTTTTCGATGAGTAATTATAAAGACAGTTTTTCGGGTAATTCGAATCCTCGTGGAAACAGGGGAAGAACATCTTTCAACCCGAACTTCGATGGCGACAACAGATTGAAGTCTCGCCCACGTTTTAACAAGAGTGAAGAGCGTCCTCAGTACAAGAGAGTGAACCGTGAGGACAACAATAACAGCGCTGAATTCGGCCGTTACAAGCAGTACAAGCGTTATAATAACGAGAATATCCCAAATCGCTTCAATAATAGCGAGAGAAATGGCCGTGGTGGCGATTTTGAGCCCCGTTATGGCAATGAGGTGCAGTCTGTAGGCCGTGGTGGCTACAACAAGGGTGGCTATCGTGGTGGCTACAACAATGCCGACAATGGCAATGGCGAGAGACAGTTTGCAAACAAATATCAGTCTGGCCAGCGTTCACAATATGGCAACAAGGGCAACCGAAAGGGCGCGTACGATCCAAGCGCAAAGTACAGTGCTAAGAAGCGTGCAGCCTACAAGGAGGCAACACTCGACCCCAATGCTCCTGTTCGTTTGAATAAGTACCTTGCAAATGCAGGTATCTGCTCACGTCGCGAGGCCGACAACTACATTGAGGCTGGTCTTATTACCGTTAACGGCGAGATCGTAACCGAGTTGGGCGTAAAGGTGGTTCCCACCGATGATGTACGCTTCAACAGCGAGCGCATCAACCCCGAGCGCAAGGTATATGTTCTCCTTAACAAGCCAAAGGATTGTGTTACGACTGTCGACGACCCACAGGAGCGCAAGACTGTGCTCGACTGTCTGCGTGGTATCGGCAAGGAGAGAATCTACCCAGTAGGTCGTCTCGACCGCAATACAACAGGCGTGTTGCTCCTTACCAATGACGGCGATATGGCTGCAAAGCTCACACACCCCAAGTTTATGAAGAAGAAGGTATACCATGTTACCTGTGACAAGAATGTTGCAATGTCCGACATGGATCTTCTGGTAAACGGTATTGAACTCGAGGACGGTCGTGTATATGCCGACGAGGTATCTTATGTAAACGAGGCCGACCGTTCACAGATCGGTATCGAGATTCACTCTGGCAAGAACCGTATCGTTCGCCGTATGCTCGAGCACCTTGGCTATCGTGTGAACAAGCTCGACCGCGTGCTTTTCGCAGGTCTCACCAAGAAGAATCTTCGCCGTGGCGACTGGCGCTATCTTACCGATAAAGAAATCAACATGCTCCGCATGGGTGCTTACGAATAAAGAAAAAAGATATATACAATGAAACCGATAAAACGAACAAGAATTTCCGACCTGCTCAAGAACGGTCAGGCCGGTGTTGAGGTAAATGTAAGAGGCTGGGTGAGAACACGCCGCAGTAGCAAACAGGTAGCATTTGTGGCACTTAACGACGGTTCTACTATCAATAATGTTCAGGTTGTAATTGACATTGACAAGTTCGACGAGGAGTTCGTTAAGCAGTTCACCACAGGTGCTTGCTTGAGCGTCAACGGTATGCTCGTGGAGTCAATCGGTGGCGGACAGTCTGTCGAGATCCAGGCAACAGAGATTGAGTTGCTCGGTGCTTGCGACAACACCTACCCATTGCAGAAGAAGGGTCAGACAATGGAGTTCATGCGTACAGTGGCTCACTTGCGTCCACGCACAAACACTTTCGGTGCAGTGTTCCGCATCCGCCACAACATGGCATACGCTATCCACAAGTTCTTCCACGACAAGGGTTTCTACTATTTCCACACTCCACTTATTACAGCTTCGGACTGTGAAGGTGCCGGTCAAATGTTCCAGGTTACAACAATGAACCTCTATGACCTCAAGAAGGACGAGAACGGCAGCATCATATACGATAACGATTTCTTCGGCAAGCAGGCAAGTCTTACAGTGTCTGGTCAGCTCGAGGGTGAGTTGGCAGCAACAGCACTTGGTTCGATCTACACCTTCGGTCCGACATTCCGTGCCGAGAATTCAAATACCCCACGCCACCTTGCCGAGTTCTGGATGATTGAGCCCGAGGTTGCGTTCAATGACATCTTCGACAATATGGAACTTGCCGAGGAGTTCATCAAGTACTGCGTACAGTGGGCTCTCGACAACTGCATGGAGGATATCACATTCCTCAACAACATGTTCGACAAGGAACTCATCGAGCGTCTCCGCTCAATCGTGAACACAGAGTTCGTTCGCTTGAGCTACACCGACGGTATCAAGATCCTTGAGGATGCAGTCGCTGCAGGCCACAAGTTCGAATTCCCGGTATATTGGGGCGTAGACCTCGCTTCGGAGCACGAGCGTTACCTCGTTGAGACACACTTCAAGCGTCCTGTAATCCTCACAGACTATCCAAAGGATATCAAAGCATTCTACATGAAGCTGAACGAGGATGGCAAGACAGTACGCGCTATGGATGTCCTCTTCCCAAAGATTGGCGAGATCATCGGCGGTTCAGAGCGTGAGGCCGACTACAACAAACTTCTCACCCGTATCGAGGAGATGAACATTCCAATGAAGGATATGTGGTGGTATCTCGATACACGCCGCTATGGTTCTTGTCCTCACTCAGGTTTCGGCCTTGGTTTCGAGCGCCTGTTGCTCTTCGTGACAGGTATGTCTAACATCCGAGATGTGATACCTTTCCCAAGAACACCAAATAATGCCGAGTTCTAAAATAAAGTGGGTGACCCAAAAGAAAATGGGTTGCCCACTATTGTTATGAGGTTGAATAAAAAGAGCTATTTTTAGGCGTGCGAAGCCTGAAAAAGCGGAGTTTACTAAGTGTAAATGAGCATTTTGAGGGCAAGTACAACAACAAAAGAGCCTTTTTAGTCATCTTCTTTTATATATCTCTGCGATATTTTGTCAGGTGTATAAAAAGATCTACATTCGTGTGTTGCAAAATTCATTAAGTCGATGAACAAGGTAAATTCATTATATTGTTTGTTGCTTGTTGCATTCTCATTGTCATTTATTTCTTGCAGTGATGGCAAGAAGGATTCAGGTGTAGGTAATGCTGTAGGAAATCGTGTCATGCGCGAGTCTGTCGAGTTGCCTCATGGCAAGGAGAGGAGCATTGCACAGCCTATGGCTAGCATAACAATAAATAAAAACCTTGAATACTATGTTCAATGTAGTAATGAGGAAGCAAGAAGAATAGAGGAACCCGAGGTGCCTTCTTTCCTTGCCGAGTGCTGCGCTAAGGATTCAGAGATGTATGTTGCGCTTTATGTCGATGAAGTTGTCCCTTATAGCGAGGTTGTCAAGGTGCTGAATATTGCCAACGAGAACAAATACAAGATGGTGCTGGCAACACGCCGCTCTGATACGGCGAATGATTAAATATTATGTAGCGAAGCCTTGAAAAGGTTTCGCTTTTTTTATGCCATATTAAGGAACAGTTTATATTTCCCTCAAAAATATTTTTATATTGTGAGCGAGTGTACATGCCTTTTTTATGCCAAATAAACTTAAAATGCTTTTTATTCTGAAATAAAAATATTATACTCGCGTTGTGAAAGTAAAAGGTTGATGATTATGGACAAGAACAGTTATTGCGTAATAATGGCCGGTGGTCAGGGTACACGCCTTTGGCCAATGAGCCGCAAGGCTTTCCCGAAACAGTTTCAGGACCCACTTGGCTGTGGCAAGACATTGTTGCAGCAGACATTCGAGCGTTATTCGCAAATAGTGCCTCGCGAGAATATAATCATCTCCACCAATGTAGGCTATAAGTCAATCGTTAAAAAGCAACTCCCCGAGATCAAGGACCAGCAAGTAGTGTGCGAACCAGTCTTCCGTGGTACGGCCCCAAGCATAGCCAACCTTGCCTGCCACATACGCCAGCTGAATCCAAAGGCAAATATAGTGGTTGCACAGAGTGACCAACTTGTGCTCAACGAGGCCAAGTTTGCCGAGCTCATAAAGGGCGGTCTCGACTTTGTGGCCGAAAATAATAAACTTGTAGTCATCGGCATCAAGCCAACCTGTCCCGAGACCCGTTACGGCTACATACAGGCCGAGGGAATTCCTGCCGGTGAATCAATATACAAGGTACGCACATTCACCGAGAAACCGGCTCTCGAGTTTGCGAAGGTCTTTGTGGAGAGTGGTGAGTTCTACTGGAATACGGGTATATATATATGGAATGTGCAGACAATCATTGATTCCATGTCCGAGCACTTGCCCGATATGATGCAGGAACTCGAGACTATCTATCGCGAGATTCCTAACCGCGAGCAACGTCGCAAACGTGCCTATGAGGTATATACATCGTTTCCTACCGCTTCGATAGATATGAATGTTATGGAGCGTGCCGACAATGTCTATGTCAGTGTGGGCTCTTTCGGTTGGGCTGATATTGGTACATGGGACACCCTCTATGGCTTTTTACCAAAGGATAATTGCGGTAATGTGATAATGAACAGCAGTGTCCTCAAGTATGACTGCAACAACAATGTTGTAATGTTGCCCAAGGGTAAACTTGCTGTAATGCAGGGTGTCGATGATTTGTTAGTGATAGACTCTGGCGATGTGCTTATGATTTGCCGTAAAGGCAGCGAAGGCGACGTCAGGCGTTTTCTTAATGATGTGAAGATTAAAGTAGGAGATAAATTCGCATAATAGTGAATGACTAAAAAGTGAATTTCTGCTTTTATCCCTCTATCGGTTTGAACTTCAGTTCAAAATTCGATGCCGGTACTCCGTTCTCTTTTTTTACCCTTACCAGGAAGTTATCCGGCGCGATCTCCTTTATACCATATGAGAGTTCCTCGTTGCGGTCACCCTCCTTCATGTATGCGGCAACAAAGTCGGTGAGGTTGTGGCTATCGATATATTCTATTGGCAGTGCGTCAAGGACATGGTCGAGATAGCGTATGCTGTTCATGTGCCCGTTGCAGTCGATGTCGCTGTAATGTGGGCGTCGCTTGAATGTGACTTCCTCAACCGGTGTGCGGTTAATCGCCGGTATGCGGCTGATTGCCAACGGCTCATCGGGTAGCATGCACTCGTTAAGGCGCAGGCCAATATCTCCATTCAAATCCACAGCTGTGCGTGTATTGAGGTTAATCATTGCAAATGTAGCGAGCATGGATGCAATCTCCCGGCCCTCTTCGTTGACAACCCTTATGCAACGGTCGGTAAAGCCATGGTACAGATTGCGTATCCATGTCTCAATGCGGAACCTGTCGCCACGCACGGGAGTGTGCTCAATGTGCAGGGCAAGGCGTGCAAGCACCCATCCAAGCGATGTGGTGCTGCCAATGCCACGTGCATCAACATGGCGACCTGCGCAACTGAGCATGTAGTTACACAGCGTTGTGGGGCGCAGACGGCATTTCGCGTCTGTCAGGAATGTCTCAGCCATAAATGGGAAGCTGTCAATTTTCTTGTTTTCGCTCATAGAACAAATACTCTTTGCCGTTGTTGATAATGTAACAAATTACAGTTGCAAAAATACGAAATATTGCCGAGTAGAGAAAATCTCCCAATGGTATCAGATATGTCAACTGTGAAAAAAAGTTAAAAAAGCGAAGCGCTGTTCATCAATACACAAAAAGAACTATCTTCGCATCCAGATAATATAAACTTTAAATATTACAACTATGGCTTATGTAATTTCTGACGACTGCGTTGCTTGCGGTACATGTATCGATGAGTGTCCTCAGGGTGCAATTTCTGAGGGTGAGAAGTATTCAATCAATCCCGAGATGTGCATTGACTGCGGTAGTTGCGCAAGCGTTTGTCCTTCAGAGGCTATCCACGAAGGTTAATCGCAGAATCCAAAAGAACAAAGGGGCACTTGCAAAAGCGCCCCTTCTTTATATAAGCAAATCGTAGCTTCCATCCTATGAAAACATTCCTGCATATATTGGTCAAGAGTACAATAATCACGGCTGTCGCTGTGGTGTGTTACTATATATACATTTCGTTTATTGTGTAGCGGACTGCAGTTTTTGCGGTTCATGCATAATAAAACACCAGAGTACCTGAGTGCTCTGGTGTTTTATTGTAAGGTTTCTATTTTTACTTCAACTGCTCTGCAACAAAATCCATCATGCTCTGGCCACGGAGGTTGCGTCTGATGATTGTGCCGTCAGGGCCAAAGAGGATAATCTGTGGAATGCCCTGGATGCCGTAAAGTTCGGTTGCATTGTCCTTGTTGTTCTGTGGTATGACAATCTGTGGGTATGTGATACCTTCCTCTTCAAGTGCAAGCTTGAATGCCTCCTCATCGTCCCAGACATTCACTCCAAGTACCGTGAACTTCTCGCCACCGTACTGGTTCTGCAACTCGATGAGATTTGGAATCTCGCCTTTGCAAGGACCACACCAGCTTGCCCAGAAATCAACAAGTACATATTTGCCTTTGCCTACATAGTCTGACAGTCTTGATGGCTTGCCGTCAATTGTGTAACCTTCGAAATCAACAAACATTTTGCCGGCCTGTGTAGCCTCGGCTTTCTGGTAGTTCTCGCGAAGAGCCTTGATCGGAGCCATCTCACCGGCATATTTTACAGTTGCAATGAGTTCGTCAATCTCCTCAAGGTTTGAGTAGAACATACGTGCTGCCATTCCGGCCACATACGCGCCAAGAATGTTGTCCTTGTTGTCATTGATTGCATTGCGGTAGATGTCGTAGACAGCCTCTATGTCTGCACTTACAGCCTCTGCAATCTCTTCACGTGACTTGCCTTCATTCATCATCTGCTCAATCTTCGCATTGACCGCTTCGCCGGCTTCTGTGGCAGAGTTCATCATTGCTGTCAGCTGGTCATTGTAACCACCTTTGTCAGTGACCGTTGCAGGGTTGGTTGTGAAGTCTACAGTAGCTTTGGTCTTGTTGCCAACCATAAGTACAGCCTCTGTACGGCGGCTTTTGTCAATGTTAACCTTGAGTACCTTCTCACCTGTTATTTTGTTCTTGAACTTGAATTTACCTTTTTTTACTACACACGAGTCGTAAACCTCTGCTGTGTTATGGTCAACGAGGTACACAGTCTTGCCGTTAGAGTTCTCGTCGGCCTTGCCGGTGATTTTGTAGCTTTGCGCACTCGCTGTGAACGCGAATACCGCCAAAGCCAAAGTAGATAGAATTTTCATAATTATTTTATTAAAATTGTTAATATTCAAAATGATTTCACGAATATACTCCAAATATGTCAATAAACGCCGCCGGTTACATTATTTAACACATCACTAGTTCAAAAAGTGAGCGTCGCATGGCCAATGTGTCGTCCGTTTTTCCCCATTTGCTGCATTGTCACATCCTTGCCGTCGCGGTTCTTGTATATCAGTGGCTGCTCAAAGTAGTCATGTGAATGTCCACCAAGAATCAGGTCTATGCCGGCTGTCTCTGCTGCCAGACGCTCGTCGTTGTATTCGTTCTTTATTTTCCATCCAAGATGCGAAATGCACACAATGGCATCGCAACCGGCCTTTTCCAATTCGTCAACACACCGGTTCGCAGCCTCGACGGGTGAAATGAACTCTACGCCGGCATAGTTCTCCTGGGCCACAAGACCTCTTGGGTCGGGAGACAAACCGAAAACACCTATTTTCTTACCTCCCCTTTCAATAATCGTGTATGGCTTTACAAGCCCCTCGCACACTGTGCCCGTAAAATCATAATTGGCGCACAACACCTCAAATTCGGCCATTTTTACAAGCCTTGCAAAGTTCTCGAGTCCGTAGTCGAGCTCATGGTTGCCTATTGTACCTGCATCGTAACCCATTGCGTTCATAATCTCCACCTCGGTGCTGCCCTTGAAGCAGTTGTAGTATAGCGAGCCCTGTGAAAAGTCGCCACAGTCAAGCAACAGGAGATTCTCCCTGCCAACCGAGTCGGCAATGTTTTCAATGAGCAGTGCGCGGTTCAGCACTCCTGCGCCGCCGTCCTTTTCGGGTTCAATGCAGCTGTGGGTGTCATTGGTGTGCAGTATCGTGACTCTGTTCTGCGCAGCAACGCTGCAGCAGATGGAAAGTACAAGCGCTAATATCATCTTTCTCATGGCTGTCATTCTTTAATGGTTATGCGTCCGTCGCACTCGGCGCTTATTTTCTTGCCCTTTGCGGTATGTTCCTTTATGAATTCAACCATCAGGTCGCGCAGCAGGTGCTTTGTGACTTCGAGGCCGCTGCCTTGTGCAAGGGTGGTGAGGTTGTCGTTGCCCTGTGCAAGATAGTCGAGCGTGGCAATGCGGTATGTGCCCTGCGGGTCAATCGGTTTTCCTGCAACTGTGGCGTCAACGAGCTTGCCCTCCTGGGTTATCACAAGTCGCATTCCACTTATTGCCTCGCCTCCGGCTGCTGCAATCTCGCCACACAACTGCAGCAGTTGTTCGCCGTTCAGTATCAGGAACGCAAGCCTGTTGTCAAAGG
Source organism: Bacteroidaceae bacterium (assembly GCA_017381475.1). Classification (GTDB taxonomy): domain Bacteria; phylum Bacteroidota; class Bacteroidia; order Bacteroidales; family Bacteroidaceae; genus HGM04593. The sequence continues at coordinate 10,446 of JAFOCD010000200.1, read as the reverse complement.
TGAAGACATTATATACATCGCCGAATGTTATGGTTCCGGCTGTGATGTTGCTGCGCAGTCCGCCTTTGTTGGTCAGCGCGATGTCCACTTTCTGTGCGCTGTTGCGCTGTGCCATTTCCATTAGCGCGTCGGCTGCAAAATTCATCAGTGGGCTTTCGGGGATGTACTTCTCCAGTGCTACTGTCGCCTCGCCAAGTACCGGGCTCTTTATGCTGTCGATTTTCGCCTTGTCGCGCTCAAGTATTGCGCGTATCTCGTCTGCACCGTCATTCCTGTCGGTGGCAACCACCTTGATGTTTCCGGCCTCAATCTTTATTTCCGGTTTTTCCTTTGCAGCCTGCTCCTTTTTGCCACATCCGGTAAAGAGTGCAGCAAGTGCTATAATTGCCAAATATTTGTGTTTCATAAAACGATATTTATACTTCCAAAGGTAGTGCTTATGGTGCAGAAATGCAAACAAAGCCCAAAATAATGGTCAACATTTGGTTATGAACAAAAAAAGTCCTATCTTTGTCCCCGCTTTCGGCGTAATCGCTGTCAAGGAAGAGTAACTTGGTATGTTGCGTTTGAATGATTGAACAATTTAACAAATCAAAAAAATGGATTTTATTAAAATTGCTAAAGAAGCATTTGCTACTGATGTAAAGCGCGAAATGGAGTTTCACCCAGGTGATACAATCACAGTAGCTTACAAGATCATTGAGGGAACAAAGGAGCGTATCCAGATGTATCGTGGTGTTGTTATCCGCATCAGCGGTCACGGTCACGAGAAGCGTTTCACAGTACGTAAGATGTCAGGTACTGTAGGCGTTGAGCGTATCTTCCCTTTGAACTCACCAGCTATCGACAGCATCACTGTTAACAAGCTTGGTCGTGTTCGCCGTGCAAAACTTTACTATTTGCGTGCCCTCACAGGTAAGAAGGCTCGTATCAAGGAGTTGAAGGCCTAATTGCCCGGGTTAGATCAAACATAAAAATGCAGCCTCGCGAGGCTGCATTTTTTGTATATGCTGGTTGGCTGTCACTTTTCCCTACTCTGCTTGATAACCTCAAGCGCCCGTTCTTTTTCCTCTTCGGGAACCACAACAAGTACATCGCTTTCAATCCCTGCATACGACGATGTGACCGCACCGATGGTCTCATCCATAATTGCGCATGGAACACCGTTCGCATCAAGCAGTCCCTTTGTCAGTTCGGCCTGCCATACCGTACCGGCAAATACCGTCACCAGTTTCTCTTTGTTTACATCGATCATATAATTCTTTTTTAGTTGTAAAACATCAGGCATAGCCCGTTTGTTGATTATGTCCATGCGAATATAGTGATTTGCGGCAAATAAGTAAGGAGCTGTTTAAAATTATATCGCCAAGTTTTTTATAGAGCAAAGATTGGATGGCGGACTATGTAACCGTCAAAAAGGAAGAAACAGGCATTTTTGAATATAAAAAACGGCGAAACAGCAGGTTACTATAAGATAATATTTTTTAGAATTTTGAACAGCTTCTAAACTTTTTCCATTCAATTGTGCAAACTTCCGCTCGTTTGTGCTATATTCGCAATAGATTTTATATGAAACAATAAATACTTTGAATTATGATAGACGTAAAAGCTTGTTTAAAGGATGCCGAGGAGATGATGCAGATGACAATCATGCACCTCGAGGAAGAGTATTCACACATACGTGCCGGCAAGGCAAATGTTCACTTGCTCGACTGCGTACGCGTTAGTTCATACGGTGCCGAGATGCCATTGAGCAATGTTGCAACCATCACCACCCCCGATATGCGCACCATCGCAATCAAACCTTGGGACAAGAACATGATTGCACCAATCGAGAAGGCAATCATTGACTCTCCGGTAGGTATCATGCCTGCCAACAACGGCGAGGTTATTATCATTGCAATCCCACCATTGACAGGTGAGCGTCGTAAGGACTTGGTAAAGCAGTGCTCTCACGAGCTTGAGACAGCAAAGATCAGTATCCGTAACGCGCGCCGCGACGGTATCGATGTAATGAAGAAGTCTGTTAAGGACGGCACTCCCGAGGATGTTGCAAAGGACGGCGAGGACAGCTTGCAGAAGATCCACGACAAGTACATCAAGAAAGCTGAGGAGATTTTCGCAGCCAAGGAGAAGGAAATCATGACTGTGTAAGCAGCGGATGGCAGAGCAGGGAACAGTTGTAAAGAGCTCGGGCAGTGTCTATGGCGTGCGTACGGCAGCCGGTGCACTCATCGATTGCAGGGTAAAAGGCAATTTCCGTCTCAAGGGAATACGCAGCACCAATCCTGTGGCAGTGGGCGACCATGTCAAGTTCGATGTGCGCGACGACGGCACGGCATACATTGTAGATATTCTTGAACGCAAGAACTACATTGTGCGCAAGGCCTCGAACCTTTCCAAGCAATCGCACATCCTTGCAGCCAACCTCGACTTGTGCTTTCTCATAGTGACCGTGAGCCACCCCACAACGGCAACAACATTTGTCGACCGTTTTCTGGCGGCTGCCGAGGCCTATCGTGTTCCCGTTGTGCTTGTCTTCAACAAGGTCGACCTCTACAACGATGCCGAGCGTGAAGAACTCGATTATCTCACCGCACTTTATGAGAGCATAGGCTACAAATGCCTGCAGACAAGTGCCCTCAGCGGCAGTGGTATTGATTCACTGAAGGAGATGATGAGGGGTAAGGTCTCACTGCTTGCCGGCAATTCCGGCGTGGGCAAGTCGAGCCTTGTGAATGCCGTTGCGCCCGAAATCGCGGCTCGTGTGGGCGAGATTTCAAAGACCCACGACACGGGAATGCACACCACTACCTACACCGAGATGTTCGAGTTCATGCCGGACAGTTACATAGTAGATACCCCGGGAGTGAAGGGATTCGGAACATACGACATGGAGGTAGAGGAAATATCGCACTATTTTGTTGAGTTCTTTGAACTCTCAAAGGATTGCAAATATGGCAACTGCACCCACACTCATGAACCGGGTTGTGCAGTGCTTGCCGCCCTTGAACGCGGCGAGATAGCCCCTTCGCGCTATCAGTCCTATCTTAGCATGCTCGAGGATAAAGAAGAGGGAAAGTACAGGGAATCACAATAACCAGAAAGACTATATCTCTTTAGGACATAGTTGGTGGCACTACTTAATATAGTAATTGCTTCATAAAAAAATAAGACTCACGGCGTGAGTCTTATTTTTTTATGATATATCGTAATCCGATTATTTCTGTGGGTGTGCAATCAGGTACTCAGCAATCTGCACTGCGTTGAGCGCTGCGCCCTTCTTTATCTGGTCACCTACAATCCACATCAATATGCCGTTGGGGTTTGTGATGTCCTTGCGGATGCGGCCCACATAAACAGGATCCTGGCCTGCAAGGAATAGTGGCATTGGGTAAACCTTGTCCTCGGGGCAGTCCATGAGAATGAGACCCTCGCCTTCGGCAATAGCGCAACGAACCTCCTCTACGCTCAGTGGACGCTCTGTCTCAATCCACAATGACTGTGAGTGAGAACGCAATGCAGGAACACGTACGCACTGTGCACTTACCTCAATGTCGCTGTGCATGATCTTGCGTGTCTCGTTGTACATCTTCATCTCCTCCTTGGTGTAGCCGTTGTCGGTGAATACATCAATCTGTGGAATTACATTGAACGCAAGCTGATATGCGAATTTCTCCACTGTTGGCTCTTCGCCTGCAAGCACCTGGCGGTACTGCTCATAGAGTTCAGCCATAGCCGCAGCACCTGCACCGCTCGCTGCCTGGTAGGTAGATGAGTGCACGCGCTTGATGTGTGAGAGATTTTCGATAGCCTTGAGTGCAACCACCATCTGGATTGTTGTACAGTTGGGGTTGGCAATGATATTGCGTGGACGGTTATAGGCATCTGTAGGGTTAACCTCGGGAACAACCAAGGGCACATCGCTGTCCATGCGGAATGCGCTTGAGTTGTCAATCATCACGGTTCCGTGCTTTGTGATAGTCTCGGCGAACTCCTTTGAAACGCTGCCACCAGCCGAAACAAAGGCATAGTCAATGCCCTCGAAATCGTCGTTGTGCTTGAGTTCCTTTACTACATAGTCCATACCACGATAGTTGTAAACCTGGCCTGCACTGCGAGCCGAACCAAAAAGTACCAGTTCGTCAAAAGGGAAATTTCTCTCGTCGAGCACGCGAAGGAACTCCTGTCCTACTGCTCCGCTGACACCTACAATTGCTATTTTCATATATAGAAGTTATTTTGTTGTCTGCAAAAATACTTAAAATTTACATTATATGCTCCTCGCTATCCTATTTTTTTGTATTTTCGCTATCTAAAACGTAACTTTATGGCTGAAAACTGGTTACAACGCGGTGAACTTTTATTGGGCGAGGAGAAGCAAGCCAGGCTTGCCGGCTCGCGTCTGCTCGTTGTCGGTCTTGGTGGTGTCGGTTCTTGGGCTGCCGAGATGCTCTGCCGTGCCGGCGCCGGTGCGTTGACCCTTGTCGATGCCGATGTGGTCGATGTCACCAATGTAAACCGTCAGATGCCGGCCCTGGCATCAACGGTGGGGCAACCCAAATGCGATGTTGTCGCCGGGCGTCTGCGTGCCATCAACCCCACAGTGCAGTTGGATGTCAAGCAACTGTATATTGAACCGGGTAATATTGCACAACTGCTCGATGAATACCAATATGACTTTGTGGTAGATGCGATAGACACCCTTGAACCCAAGTGTGCGCTCATCCGTGCCTGTTGGGAGCGTGGAATAAAAATCATCTCGAGCATGGGAGCAGGGGCAAAGTGCAACCTTGCCGACATACGCTGCGGCGAGTTGTGGAAAACCGAGCATTGCACGCTTGCAAAGAATGTGCGCCGCCAGTTGCGCGATGCACGCGGCAGTTACAAACTGCCGGTAATCTACAGCGTCGAGGAACCGCGCCGCGATGCAATCCGTCCCAACCCTGCCGGCGGCAAGCCTATTATCGGCTCGCTTGGCTATTTCACAGCGACCTTCGGTTGCTACATTGCTGAATATGTAATAAAGGAGATATGATTCAGATAGAAAACCTTACAAAAAGTTTCGGCGACCTTCAGGTGCTCAAGGGTGTGAACCTCACTATTCAACGTGGCGAGGTGATAAGCATTGTCGGTTCCAGCGGTGCCGGCAAGACAACCCTACTGCAACTCATTGGCACGCTCGACAAACCCACCGGCGGCACAATCCGTTTCGACGGCGAGGAACTTGGCCGTTTAAGCAGCAAACGCCTTGCAGCCTTCCGCAACAAGCATATAGGTTTTGTGTTCCAGTTTCATCAGCTGTTGCCCGAATTCACTGCGTTGGAGAATATTATAATCCCGGCACTTATTGCGGGGCGCAAGCGTTCCGAGGCCGAGACCGAGGCAATGCAACTGTTGCAGGCGATGGGGCTCGAAGAGCGCGCACACCACAAGCCGGCCGAGATGTCGGGTGGCGAGAACCAGCGCGTGGCTGTTGCCCGTGCACTCATAAACCACCCCGATGTGGTGCTTGCCGATGAACCATCGGGCAGCCTCGACAGCAAGAACAAGGAGGAACTCCACAAACTCTTTTTCGACCTGCGTGACCGTTTCGGCCAGACCTTTGTCATCGTTACCCACGACGAGACTTTGGCGTCATATACCGACCGTACCCTGCACATGGTAGATGGTGTAATACAGGATATTGTTGTCAAATAGACATAAAACTACAAAACTATGAAAAGAATTCTATTTTGCATTTTTGCGACAATGTTTGCAACAATGACATTCGCGCAGCATCAGCGTCGTGAGTTCAATCCCGAGGAGATGGCGCAACGCCGGACAATGGCCTTGCATGAAGTACTGCAGCTCGACAGTATTCAGCTGCAGGCCGTGTTTCTCATGAACTATGCCGATGCGCTCACAATGCAGGACAGCATCAATGCGCGCCACGAACGCATGGAGAAGATGCGTGCCGAGGGCAAGCAGCCCGAGCGCGTACGTCCATCGGACGAACAGATGCAGGCTATGATAGAGTTGCAGAAACAGCGCGAACAGGTTCGTGACGAGCAGATGAAAACCATACTCAATACCGACCAGTTCGAGAAATACCTCAAGTACAAAGAGGAGCAGCGCGAGAGAATGCGTCAGGCTCGTCCCGGTGGCCGTGGTGGCCGAGGTAACCGCCCCGGTGGCGCACCACACGGCAGATAATTGGATACTTGTAGGGGCGGACCGAGTGTCCGCCCTTATGTTTTGCACCCTCCGTCACTTTGCGACACCTCTCTCATGAAGTGGAGGAGTTTTTCTATTTGGGCAGACACATCGGTCTGCCCCTACGATGGCCTTTAGGGCATTGTGGCCTTTTTCGGCCTTGGGTTAATCTGATTTGCCTATGAGCGCATAAATTATTATCTTCGCAGGCAAAATAGAGAAATAGAAATTTATGGCAATAGACCTGCAGATAGAGAATGTATCCAAGAGTTTTGGTGACCTTGTGCTTTTCAGCGATATTTCGTTTGTTGTTGAGGAGCGCCAGCGCATTGGGCTCATTGCCCGTAACGGAAAGGGCAAGAGCACGCTGTTGAAGATTATTGCCGGCGAGGAACCGCTCGACGATGGAAAGATAACCCTGCGCAGTGGTGTTAGGGTGGGCTATCTTGAGCAGGAACCCGATTTCGATGGCGACCTCACGGTCATCGAGGCCTGCCTGCAGCGTAACAGCGAGAAGGCCGGTGTAATAGCGCGCTACGAGGATGCGCTTGAGCGTGGCGACCACGATGCGCTCCCCCGTCTTATGGAGGAGATGGACCGTCTTGAGGCGTGGGACTATGAGAACAGGGTGAAGCAAGTGCTCTCGAAACTTAAGCTACTGCGTTTCAACCAACCCGTGAAGGAGTTGTCGGGTGGCCAGAAGAAGCGTGTGGCATTGGCAGCTGTGCTTGTCGATGAACCGCAGCTGATGATTCTTGACGAGCCTACCAACCACCTTGACATGGAGATGGTAGAGTGGCTCGAGGAGTATCTATCGCGCCTCAGTGGTAGCCTGCTCATGGTTACCCACGACCGCTATTTCCTTGACAATGTCTGCAACGAGATAATTGAGATAGACGACAACCGTGTCTATCGCTACAAGGGCAACTACAGTCTTTTCCTGCAGAAGCGCGAGGAACGCCTGCAGAACCTTGCTGCCGAGACAGCGCGTGCTCGCAACCTGTTGCGCAAGGAACTCGACTGGATGCGCCGTCAGCCACAGGCGCGTGCCCACAAGGCGAAATACCGCATCGATGCATTCTACAAGCTCGAGGAGAAGGCGGCTGCCATGCGCGACGAGAGCAAGGTGTCGCTCGAGGTGAAGTCGCAATATATCGGCAATAAGATATTTGTCATGAAGGCCTTGTCAAAGGCATTCGGTGATAGGGTCATTACAAAGGATTTCTACTACACCTTTGCACGCTACGAGAAACTGGGTATTGTAGGCAACAACGGTACGGGTAAATCTACATTCATAAAGATGCTGCTTGGCCGCGTTGCCCCCGACAATGGAATAATAGAGGTGGGCGAGACGGTGAAATGGGGCTATTATAGCCAGGACGGCCTTGCCTTTGACGAGCAGATGAAGGTGATAGATGTTGTGAAGAATATTGCCGAGGTGATTCCCGTTGCCGGCAAGATGCTCACAGCATCGCAGTTTCTGCAGCATTTCCTCTTTCCGCCCGAAAAGCAATACAGCTATGTCTACAAGCTGAGCGGTGGAGAGAAACGCCGTCTCTATCTCTGCACGGTGCTCATGTCGAACCCCAATTTTCTTGTGCTCGACGAGCCTACAAACGACCTTGACATTGAGACCTTGCAGGTGCTCGAGGAGTATCTGTGCGATTTCAAGGGCTGCGTGATTGTTGTCAGCCACGACCGCTACTTCATGGACAAGGTTGTAGACCATATTTTTGTGTTCAATGGCGGTGGCGACATAAAGGACTTCCCCGGCAACTACACCGATTGGCGCGACTGGCGCGAAGAGGAGAAAGCCGCCGCGGCAAAGGCCGCTGCTGCAAAAGCTGCAAAGGAGAATGCTCCCAAGCAGACCTTCCGTGCCGAGTCCAAACGCAAATTGTCGTTCAAGGAGCGCAAGGAGTATGAGGCACTTGAGGTTGAGATAATGGAACTCGAGGAAGAGAAAAGCACCATTGAACAGGAGCTCTGCAGCGGCACGCTTGGCAATGATGAACTGCTTGCAAAGTCACGCCGCATCCAGGATGTCATTGCACTCATCGACGAAAAGACAATGCGCTGGCTCGAACTGAGCGAATTTGCGTAACGAGGTTAAAACTGAAAACTGTGATAGACAAAGATGTTTTATCGCAGTTTTGTTTGTGTTAAAGGTTATGAACCAACTGTTTTTTTCTTGCAAAATATTGACAACCGCTGTTTAGTTTTGTATATTCGCATTACTTAAAGTGACAATTTCGCAACCTCGTTGAAGAAGGTATAAGATAATTTTGCATTGTTATTAAATTAAAAATGCGAATTATATGAGAAACTTTTTTAACAACGGGCGAAGACCAAGTATCTTTGAGATTGCAACAGCGTATGAAAACGGAAACGAAGGCGATAAAAAGCCAAGAACAAAAGTGGTAGTAAATACAAATAGATTATGGTACGGAGATGATAGTACTGTAAGTGCTTTCATTGCAACTGCATATGATGAGCAAGGAAACCGTGTTGATGCCATGAATGGGTATTTTCTTGAGCCTGCAACAGATTATATGAAGGCAAATAAAGAGGGTAGCGATAGGGCGATTATGAGTGGGACATATGATGTGATTACTCAAAAAGAAATGAAGAAAAGAATTTCTGAAAAAACAAAACAAAGAGAGGAAAATATAGTGCTTCGCTATGATTGGTATATAGACAACGTTCCTGGTCGTAGTGGTATTGCAATACATAGTGGGAAAAACGGAAAAAACACAACTGGATGTTTTATCCCAGGAAGTTCTTTTGAACCAAATAAACAAAACAATGATTTCATTATTAATGACAATAATAAAAAGGATGAACTTTTTCATTTTTTTCAGACATACGGAACAAATGGTATAAAAATCAATGTTGGTCCTGATGTTTCCAATCTAATAGAATGAAATTATTATGAAAAGAAGTTTCTTTGCTGCACTATTTGTGTATCTGTCGTTCACCGCTGCAACAGCACAAATCTTTCCTGTTGATACCGCGAACTTGAACAATGCATACAAGAGATTGGCAAGTGAGGGTCATACTGCCAAAACAGAAATGGAGTTCTTAGACGCATATCCCACGACTTGGCTCGAATTTTATATGACATATACTCCTGTATATGATGATGGACACCAAAATATGATGTGTGAAATGTGTAGTGAGCACATTTCAACACTATTTTCATTGTCATGCATAAACGACACTGTGTTTTGCAAAAAAATAGTGAACCTTACTGTTGGTATGAAAGATAGCGGAGAATGTACAAGTGTATATCAGGATTATCTGGTCGGTTATGTTTTAAGTCAAGAAGAACTGGTGTTGAATTACTTGTCAAAATTAAGAAAAGGGCATCAAATGCAGTTTTGGCAGTTCTGTTGGTCAACTGTAACAGAATGTTCTCGAGCCGAACATTTTAAAGAATTATACAATCGTAACAAAAACATATATCCGGAATTGATGGAAATATCACGAACGGCTTTTGAATACTTCTATGACGGTATAAATTATCCAAATCTACTTCCGCATAAAGAAGAGGCTTATAGTCGCAAATTTATCAATAGAGATTATAAGTTAATTTACAATGATTATGAGAAGTGATAATACTGGTGGATTATGAAATGTTCACATCTTTATAGCTCTTCAATGAAGCGCCTCTTTTTAACAATGCTGTTGTTCAATATGTTGTTCACCACTGCAACAGCACAAATCTTTCCTGTTGATACAGCAAGACTAAACAAGACATTTGCTGCACTTGAGAAAGAGCCGCAGAATGAACGCCTGCAACATGATTTTTTTAATGCATTCCCCAGTTGTTGGAACGATTTTAACTTCACATACAGATATTGTGACCAGGACGGGTTTGACTTGTCAATGTATAGCCAGGCCTATGAGCACATACTGGCTTTGGGTAAATGTACGGCAATAAATGATACGCTATTCTGCGACAGACTTATTGCATTATCAGTTGGAGCGACACTTGATGCAGATGCTCCAAACTACCTGCAAGAGTTGCTGCACAATACAATGCAACAAAGAAATGATGTCTTCATGGATTGTCTGTCCAAGATAAGGAAAGGTCACCAAATGCAGTTCTGGCAGTTTTATTGGTCGAGCATAACCGATAATCCGGATACTAAAGAAGAATATATACGACTATATGAAAGAAATAAAACAGAGTATTCCGATTTAATGAAGACAATGTCCATTGCATTTGACTACTTCAATAATGGTGTT
>JAFOCD010000199.1 GCA_017381475.1 Bacteroidaceae bacterium | reverse complement strand
CTCGGGGTGCTCCTCGGGCAAACCAACATACTCGTCCATGTTGAATGTAACTACATTCTGGAAGCTAACAACACCCTTGTTGTAGAGGTTAATCAACTCCTTGTAAGTACCAAGAGGAGTACCACCTGTAGGCAAACCAAGAACGAAAGGTTTCTCGGCTGTAGGTTTGAAATCGTTGATCTTCTTTGCTACATAAGATGCAGCCCAGCAAGAAAGCTGCTGGTAGTTAGGTTGAATAATTAAACGCATAATACTTTAAAATTTATAGTGTCCTTCAATCTTTAATTTATCAAATTGCATGTCAAGTTTATACAACTGCGGTACGCTCTTCACTACACTGTCAATTACAGTATCCTTGCTCACCGCCAGCACCATTGTGCCGTCATAGTCGCGGAAAATTGACGCGCTGCCCACATTTCCCGTCAACAGCGGCTCAGGTTCCACAATCCAAGGGCCATTATAGCCATATTCACCGGTCTGTGTGTATGCCACTCCAATCGCCTTTTCACCACCAATGTACGAGGTGAACAGTATTCCCATTCCGCCCTCCTCGGTAAAGAATAGGAATGGAGCCTCCATTATCGGCGAGAAACGCCTTGCGCCGTCAACCATTTCGCCCGACCAAGGGTTCATTGCAGCCGAGAACATTATATAAGCCTCGCCCACCCTTTGGTTCAACTCCTTGGAGAAGCGTACTATCTGCACCGTTCCGTCACCATTCTGCTCACCCTGGTGAGTGTATATCATGTACGACACACGGTAAGGATCAACGCCGAATGTGGGATGCGCAGCCATCTCGCTCTCGGCAAGCAGCCTGCTTTCACGGTCAATCGTCCTGTAAGGGCCACGGATGTCATCGGCCACCAGTGCCACGCACGAACGACGCGCAAATGGCATTCCACTGGCATCATATGCCACGATATCGGGGCGTTCAAAGGTTGCCATATAATAGTATTTACCCTTGAAACCGTGTATCTCGGGCGATGAAATTACCGGCGAAGCACCTATCCATGATGCAGTATCTTGCTCAAGAACATCGTATGGTCCGGTCCAAAGACGCAAATCCTTGCTCATCCACATTGAACCTCCATCACCAACCATGTAGTAACAATCCTCACCGCGCTCATAACAGATGAACGGATTCTTTATATCCATTGTATCTACAAGAACTGTATCGGGAACGAAAGCCGATGATGGTCCAGAGGTAGAACCTGCACTCTGCACAACGCCCTTATTATCACCACAGGCAATAATCATCAGAAGCAAAAGAAAGTATGTGACAAAAGCCTTTTTCACCTACAAGAACCGATTTATTTGTAAAGATAGAAAATTTTATGCAAAACAAACATTTAAAGAATAAAAAAACGCACAAACAGAACCTAATTTTATTAAAAAGGAGAAAAGCAAGGCAAAAGAGGGTTAAATTTATCCATAAACAGCACGCGGTCATGTACATAAATCCTCACTTGTTTGTTTTATGAAAAACCATAAACAAGAAATGTCATGAAAACTATCATCAACAACGCATCAAGGAGAGGCTCAACCAATAGTCTTGCGACTTTTGCAAACCGCGCACTGACGCTCGTCTTATTGTTATTCACTTTTGCAGTCGGCGAGACCATTGCACAGGACAAGAAGATGAGCCGAAAGGAGAAAGAGGCAGCATGGCGCGCCGAGAGACTGCGCAAACGAGCCGCCGAGGAGAGATTAGAGATTCACAATGACTCTATCCAGTATCTGCAGGCTATATCCGCACTAAAAAGCGGTTCGTGGGCTTTGGAAGCATCAAACGTCTCATTCAACAACGGGACAACAAACTTTGTAACCGAAAGTACCAACTTCATATCTGTAAACAATGGAACAGCAACGGTACAGACTGCGCTCAACAACAGCAATGCATACTCACCAAACGGGCTTGGTGGCATAACCCTCACCGGGCGCATTGGCAATATCGAGATGAGTATTGACCGTTACGGCAATGTCTACTACAATTTCGGCATATTCGGCAGCGAAATCTCGGCAACCGTAAGCGTCATGCTCTCGGCCGGCAGCAACCGGGCAACGGCAACCGTTGACCCCAACTTCAGCAGCCTGAACATGACCATGAGCGGCAACATATACTCCTACAACAATGCCGGAATCATCGAAGGCATCACGGGCTACTGACTGACAAGCGACAGCTGGCAGCCATGGATGTGGCAGTCGCCACCGCCACATTACCGCCCTATTATACGTCCCGCACCGCTCCCGCCAATGCGCCCCACTCCACGACCTCCCATGCGCCCGCCATCGCCATTGCCACCAGGTGGCAGCACACGACCACCGGGATTCGGTGGCGGCAGCAACAGCCGCCCACCCGGCTTCGGCGGACAAGGCGGACAAACCAGACCACCAGGGTTTACAAGATAACAAAACAAAAGGTCGCGTGCGCACGCGACCTTTTGTTAACACAACATTAGGCAATAATTGGCCCATACTCTATATTTCAGTGTCTATGTCATATCGACCGCATGGGAGATATCCCGTAATCATCCCTAAGAGATCCTTTGACAATACCTGTTTACCTCAATCATTAGAATGGCGGTTCATCTATGATATTTGCATTATCCTCTACAGTCTCTGTTTTTTCTTCTACCTTTTCTATCGCTTTTTTCGCTTCACCATTCAGTATTGCTTGAATGCTTTCTTCACAACTCTTGCGGTCATTTTCGTCCAATGTAAAATAATCATCGGGGCAATACTCAATCGCGTAACTATGAAATGCTTTTTTATTATATCGCTCTTCTATTTCCTTTATTTTTGATTCGATATATTCATCAGTAGCACCAATTGGTATATCAACGGTCACCTCATCTACATCATCCATGTCATCAAACACAACACACAGCCAAGTCTTGAAGAACTCCCCAGTCATGTCGTTTGTAAGACCGCCCATACCATGGCTCTCATCAGTGAATTCGTAGATAAAATCTATACATCTTATTTAAGATAGGTACACACAGCATCGAAGCGCCTGTACTCCGTCTCGAACCGTATGTACTCGGCGGTATTTTCTATTTTAACTGTACTGACTGCTGTATAATGCCAATCATGCTTTTCATCATAAAATTTAAGTGCAAGAAAAGACTCTCCTCTCGACACATCAAAATTTTTATCAAGAATCTCCAGAAGCTCGCCAACAGAATCCTTTTCCTTAACGATAACCGAACAACAACCGCAATTACTCATAATACCATTATTTATAATTACAAAAATAGCTAAAAGCGACTGCATAAACAAATCCGCATCAATCTTTCGATTAACGCGGATTATAAGTCGTCGATAAATTTCGCTAAAATGACTAGTGAAAATGGATAAAACAGCGAAGTGCAAGGCTTGTGCAAACGAATGAAACGCAAAGCTTGCTTGGCGTTTTGCAAAGAGT
>JAFOCD010000198.1 GCA_017381475.1 Bacteroidaceae bacterium | reverse complement strand
TTGCAATTCGCCATACAATGTGGTATACTAATAGCAGAAAGGTGGTGCATACTATGGCAACGAAAACCGCAAACGTAACCGCGCGAGTCAGCCCCGAAATCAAACAACAAGCAGAGGAAGTATTGGAGCAACTCGGCATCCCTGTTTCTGTATTGATTGATTCTCTTTATCGCCAAATTATTATGACCAACAGCATCCCTTATTCGTTCTCCGTCCCTGCATTGCAGACCCGTGATTCGATGACCGATGCACAGTTCAACACAATGATGGCGAAAGGACTTTCGGAAGCAAAGGCAGGTCAGGGTGTTGACATCGAAGATGCTTTTGCCGAAATCAACAAGAGTATCTGACTATGACATATAAAGTTAAACTGACAAATAACGCGCTGGCGCAGTTGAAGGAAGCCGTGGGGTATATCTCCAAGGTTCTGCTTGAACCCGAGGTAGCACGGCGCTGGTCTGACCGCATCAAGAAAGAGATTCTGACTCTCGACCATATGCCGCTTCGCTATCCCCTTGTGGATGAAGAGCCGTGTAGAACAGAAGGCATTCATAAATTGACGGTTGAGAATTTTATCGTTTACTATTGGGTGAACGAGGACACCTCTACCGTTTGGGTTACTGCCGTTGTATACGGCAGAAGAGACCAGCTCTCCGTCCTTCGCAATATGCCAAAAGAATAATGTTCAAAGAGATCGCTTCGGCGGTCTCTTTTCACTTTCTCGCATTGAGCTCGTTCATTTTAGCCCTTGCCGTTGCCTTGCGTTCCTCAGAGTACGGAGCTACCAGACGATAGGTGAAACATCTCTTTTGAATGCGGAAGGAGAGCCCTCCGAATCCGTCATCATCTGTCTGCGCGCACAACTCCGGGTGCTCCATTGAGAAAGCAAGGAGCCTGTTCTTGAGGCTGGTGTTGTATGTCCTGACCGTAGTCCACTCGTCAGCCTCATCAAAATATATTTCGGTCGTTTTATGCGTTTTCTTGATGCCTGTGATCATGTTTCCCTCATTGCATTATTCTGCCGATACCATCTTGCGAAGAGATCAAGAGCAGTGGTCCTATTTTCTTGATCCTTATGGAAATCATAGCTGGTTGCAGAAAATAACTCTTTGTATTCTGCAGATACACCGATACGAGGAAGTTCCTCAATGTCTCTGACTCCCCGATACTGTATGATCTCAAACTCCCGCCTCGAATTTGTGAAAGCTATAATGTCATCGGCAGAAATAGTCGCCTTATACAAGTGCTGTTTTTCTTGCCCGTAATGCTTATGACGCTCGGCAAACCACTCGGCAACGTCTCGCCATAATGTCCATGATAGAGAGTCAACTGCCTTGTCTATACTTTCTTTCCCTGCACGATAAACGGTGAATGTGTTTTCTTTACGCACACATTCGGGCATTTCCTTGTCCCAATCGTTTTGACGATGCTCTCTGCCGTTTTTTACAATATTTGCTATTTCATCATACATATCGCCTTTATCGGTATATAGGCTTATCGCAATTTGAAATTGGATAGGCTTCGGAATGATTCGTTGCCCAATTTTCAAAACGATAGCGCCGTTCTCAGCCTCTCCGAAAATGAAACTGCTGATCGAATCCCATTGTCCGCTGAGCATTGCTTCTTCTGCTTTTAGGATTCGATAATAGAATCGGTATTCTTCCTTATCCTCGATTGCCGGTGACATGATTAACTCTTCCAAAAAAGCTATTTGCTTTGCCGTAGGCTTGCGTATGATATCGCAAAAGGTATAATTGGTTTGAATATTGCTTCGAATTCTGTTAATCATAATAAATTTTTCAAAAACCTCCTGTTTTTCCGTTCCATGAGAAGCACCCCTATTTTGGTTCAAAAAAGCCTCGGTCTTCATCGGCGTTATTTGCGAAATTCCCAACGGGAGAACTCGCATTGGGCAACGCATCGTTTACTGATCTCAAAATCGGCAAAAGCTCAAATTCCGTCGGTGTACACCGCAAGTGGGGTATATTACGAAAACCTTATTTTCAACGCCCCATTTTGAGGCGTTGAAACCAGTTCTTAATCGCCTTTTCTTTGATTATGCGTGTCAATTATTGACGTTTGGTGACAGCATGACAGCTATGTGGGGAGTGGAGCGTTGCCGTCATCCGACACGCCGTCATTGTCATTATGATCCTGAAGGTCATGTCCTTTTTCCAGTCGCCGCTTGCGAGAATGGTTTGGGGTTGAAAAACTGTTTCCATTGAATGGACTTACGCTGACAGAAAGAGGTCCTTTCTTCGGGTAGTGACATCTTTCGCCTACTATCGGCTCAGCCGTCATGCCGTCACCGTCATCCTCGTCCCCCTCCACAGTAGGAGCGTCATTGATATATTTCGGCAGTTCATCCCTTGTCTGTATGGTTTTGCGCAACGATTCGGGAACAAGGTTGAAGATAAAATATCGTCTTTTTCCTGTGCGCTTGTTTTCAAAGCTCAAACCCATTTGCTCCAATTGATGATGATACATCGTCAAATTTTTCTTGACCATATTAGCAGGGAGCGTCATATCCATCAACTGCGATACTTGCTCGGCAAGCTCGGTGGCGGTGCAGACATACTCCAATCGGTGCTTGTCGGTTTTCTCATCGATTTCGAGAATATCCGTGTGCCACATTACCCACAGATACGTTCCCACCACCACGGGAGATAGTATCTCTCCCTTGTAGTTGTCGGGATCCTTGGGAAGCCATACTCCCGACTCGTTCAAGGATAGCCGTATCTCCTTATCGGATATCTCTCTGCCGGAGCAGTAAAGGCTACCGCTTCGGAGCGCGCGCATGGGACGTTACAACAGCCAATAGTTATCCGCTGCGCCAACGATGGCGGTTGAACCGGAGG
>JAFOCD010000197.1 GCA_017381475.1 Bacteroidaceae bacterium | reverse complement strand
CTCCTTGCAAACGGTACATGGCTTGCTGCCGAGGTTTCTAACATGGGATGTACTCCTGAGGCTATCGCAGCATTCCAGAAGGCAGGCATCATGTTCGCTCCTGGTAAGGCAGTGAATGCAGGTGGTGTCGCTACATCAGGTCTCGAGATGACTCAGAACGCAATGCACATCAGCTGGAGCCCGGCAGAGGTTGACGAGAAACTCCACGCCATCATGTCTAACATCCACGAGGCTTGCGTGAAGTACGGTACTCAGCCAGACGGATACATCAACTACGTGAAGGGAGCCAACATCGCCGGCTTCATGAAGGTCGCTCAGGCTATGCTCGAGCAGGGAATAATTTAACAATTATTTAGTTGATATATTGTAAATAAAGACTAACTTTGCGCCCGTTTTTACAACGGGCGTAATTTCATTTAATCAAATAATATAATGGGTACTAAAAAATTTTCAGTAAAGTATTGTGTACTGCTTCCATTGGTGTTGCTGATCACAATCTTCCTTCTTGCAGTCCCTACTTCTTTCTTTGGTATTGAGGGACTTACAGTACTGCAGCAGCGTACAATCGCTCTCTTCGTATTCGCTGCTCTCATGTGGATCTTCGAGATCATTCCTAGCTGGACAACATCTGTGTTGATCATCGTGCTGGCTCTTCTCATGCTTTCGAACAAGGGACTTGGCTTCCTTATGGTAGATGCTTCAGGAGAGAAGCTTGAGGGTATCATGAATTACACCAAGATCATGTCTGCTTTTGCTGACCCGGTTGTAATGCTCTTCCTTGGTGGATTTGCACTCGCGATCATGGCTCAGAAGTATGGTCTGGACGTTACTCTTGCAAGAATGCTTTTGAAGCCTTTCGGAACAAACCCTAAGATGGTGCTTCTCGGCTTCCTTACAGTGATCGCAGTGTTCTCTATGTTCATGAGTAACACAGCAACTGCTGCCATGATGCTTGCATTCCTTGCTCCTGTACTTGCTACATTCCCAGAGGGTGACAAGGGTAAGATCGCGCTTGCTCTCTCAATCCCTGTTTCTGCAAATATCGGTGGTATCGGTACAACTATCGGTACACCTCCTAACGGTACAGCAGTTTCAAACCTCGAGACTTACTTCGGAACAAGCATTTCATTCGGTGAGTGGGCTATCCACATGGTGCCTTTTGTAATCATCATGATTCTTTTCGCATGGGTGGTTCTTCAGTTCATGTTCCCATTCTCTACAAAGAAGCTTGAGGTTAACATCCCTGCAAACGACAAGCCTACAACATGGAGAACATACCTCGTATGGATCACTTTCGCGGTAACTATCCTTCTTTGGGCTACTGAGAGCCTTACAGGTATCAGCTCAAACATCGTGGCTCTTATTCCTCTTGCAGTATTTGTATGTACAGGTACATTTGACAAGGAAGACATCAAGCAGATCGACTGGAGCGTGCTCTGGCTCGTAGCCGGAGGTTTTGCCCTCGGTTACGCAATGCTTGATATCTCCAAGGGAGGAACAGGACTTGGTGCAACTCTCGTGAATGCTATCCCATTCGGTGAGATGCCGGTTGTTCTTGTATTCGTTGTTGCCGGTCTTGTATGCTACCTGCTTTCTAACTTCATCAGCAACTCAGCAACTGCT
>JAFOCD010000196.1 GCA_017381475.1 Bacteroidaceae bacterium | reverse complement strand
GTTATGGAGCGAGGATAGCGAAAAGCATGAGCAGGCACGCCGTGTATGTGCAGCGCATAATGAACCGGAGTATTACAGCGATGCCATTAAAGACCGCTCCGATGAAACAATTGCGAATATTGCAATTATTCTTATTAAGCAGACAGACTATTTGCTAAAGCACTACTTTGACCGCATTAAACAGGATTTCCTGGAGAATGGTGGTATAAGAGAGGAAATGACAAGAGGTCGCTTGCAATGGATAAAGGGTAATGGCAAGTGGAATACTAAATAATACCAAAACCACAACTCCTTTCCCAAATAAATTTTGTATCTTCGCAAGCAGAACGCGGTAGTAGCTCAGTTGGTAGAGCATTGGCTTCCCAAGCCAAGGGTCGCGGGTTCGAGCCCCGTTTACCGCTCATGTGAGTGATGGCTAGGCCATCACTCTTTTCTTTTTTTAACGCCCAAAAGGCCTAAAAGGGCTTTAAGGGCTAAAAGGCCATTCAGTTTCCCTGACGGGCAACTGCTTGCCTGACGGCAAGCGCAGAAGAATCTCCAACGCCCAAAAGGGCTGCAAGGGTTTTAAGGGCTACAGGGCCGTTGGTTGCCCTGCGAACTCCCTCCCGGCCAAAGCCGTACTCCCTCTTTCAAAAGAGGGAGAGTTTATCCTTGCCAGCCGGCTTTGCGTGGCTGTGAATTTTGATGTGTACCTGTTGTTTTAGTGGCAAAATGTAAATAGTGTAATTGTATATGCTTGCAAAATGTCAAACGGTGTATTTTGTGCGCTTTTTTGATTTTGTAACTGTTTTTTGTGAAAAGTTCTTCGTTTTTGCTTCGCTTTTTGAGTTTTGTGCCTTGAATTTTGGTAAAATTTGGTAAAAAGTGCGTTGTTTTACTTGTTTTTCTTTGTCTTGTGCAGTTATGCTGTTATATTTGCATCTGTATTTGGATTAGCAAAAAGATAAATAAAACATAAAGTAATGTCAAAGCTACGATTTGAGGTTGTATCGGCAGCCTTCGGTAAAAAGGCTGTTGAGGTGCCCGACAGCGAGTTGCGTCCGTCGGACTATTTTGGTGCAAAGGTCTTCAACCGCGAGAAGATGTTCAAGTATCTTCCCAAGGAGGTCTACAACAAACTTATTGATGTAATCGACAATGACGCTCCGCTCGACAGTTCAATTGCCGACAGCGTTGCCGAGGGCATGAAGCGCTGGGCGGTGGAGAACGGTGCTACTCACTACACACACTGGTTCCATCCACTCACAGAGACCACTGCCGAGAAACACGATGCGTTCATTGAACACGACGGCAAGGGTGGTGTGCTCGAGGAGTTCTCGGGCAAGTTGCTCGTGCAGCAGGAACCCGATGCTTCTTCGTTTCCCAATGGAGGTATCCGTAGTACATTCGAGGCTCGCGGTTACAGTGCTTGGGACCCGACATCGCCTGCGTTCCTTATTGATGACACATTGTGTATTCCCACAGTGTTCATCTCATACACCGGTGAGGCACTCGACTACAAGGCTCCGCTTTTGAAGTCGCTGCGTGCGGTTGACAAGGCTGCGACCGATGTGTGCCGCTACTTTGACAAGAATGTGAAGAAGGTTACAACATATCTTGGCTGGGAACAGGAGTATTTCCTTGTTGTTCAATGCGGCTTCATAGGTAGCGTCGCGCATTTCCAGCACCAACTTGACAAAGCTGACCGCGCCGATAATGGCAGCGGCGAGCAGCGAGATAACAGTCGTGATGATCAAAAGCCG
>JAFOCD010000195.1 GCA_017381475.1 Bacteroidaceae bacterium | reverse complement strand
GCATGTATTCGGCAGTCCTCCTGTTGTGAGCCTCGCTCGATGCGATGTTGCAGGGCTTGATATGTATGCTTGATTTTGTTGCCATAGATACTTGTTTTTTGGTTTGTACTTTATTGTTTGCTTTTCCGCTGTCCGTAAACGCATGGGGTTCTTAGGGGTGCAACCCATAAGCGGAGATTGCAAAGAGAGGGTCACTCTTTGCTCTGGGTTCTCAGGGGAGAAACGCCCTGAGTGGGTCATTAGGGTAAAACCCTAATCCCCTCGGGAGAGCCCACAACTACGTAAGCGGAGCGTGTAGTTATAGTGGGCTATATCAATGGCAAGCCATTGTCTGCAAACTCCAGCCTACGGCTTCCGCTCTCCTCCGTCAGGGAGGTTTTTCATCATCGTTGCCGATTGGAGATGCACCGACCAGCACAAGGTCTAAATCGTCTATCAGTTTTTGCAGGACGGGATTCTTCTCTATCATCCGCTGGAGGATTCTCTCAGCCTCGACCAAGTGGTTGGCTGTACTCATCACCTTGCCCTCCCGTATCTGAAAGATAATCCAATCGGCTATGTCGATATGGGCTTCTTTTTGTTTCGGGGTGGCATTCCTTTCGATGATGTCCGAAACCACCACCTTACAAAAGTACATGCTCTCGGCTCGCTGTTTCCACTCGGCATAAGCATCGGCATCGGGAAAGAGAAGCACGGTTCGCCCTGACAGTACACGGAGTTTCTCTTCTCTCATCTGACTCTTACCACCCGTAGCCAGCCATACATAATCGGGGAAGATAGCAGAACCGATAACGGCACTCTTCTCGGATTCCACCAAGACCACCACCTTGTCGGGATGCGTTTTCAACAAGTGTTCCCCGAAAAGGCATTGGGATAGTTGCCAATCCTCTGCCAACACACGCTGCTTTTTCAATATGCTGTGTATCCAGTTCACTGCCGATGTCTGTCCTCCCTTGATACGGTGTCCGTCTTCGGGATTGTACTGCATCACCTTTCCCGTGCGTACCTTGCCCGTCCTGTCTATCTGCCAAAAGATAACAGAGCCGTCACGGGTAGCCCCCAAACGGTATTCCTCCAACAACCGCTTCAACACCTCTTTCGCCTTGTCGCCATAGTAGGAAGTAAGGAGTGTGAAGAGGAAACGGAAGAAATTGCTACGCTCGCTTTGCGACTTCTCCACATAGTGAGGGGGAATATAGCCGATGGCTGTCGGCTTACTTTGCTGCTTCACTTTCTTCTGCTCTGCTCTTTGCCTGTCAAAAGAGAAATCATTGGTAGTTCTGTGTTCAGGATGCTCTTGAAAATACTCTTTCGGAGTGTAGTGATACCCACAACCGCTTTCGTGGTTACATCTGCCGACCGATGGATGCAACGGCACATTATTTTCGTCCACGTAATAGACGAAAGAATGCCTGTCTCCGCATTTGGGGCAGGTATGCCGTGTTGCCGTTCCTTTATACTTCTGTAATGAATAATTGCCCATAGCTTAGTCCGTTTTTGATGGTTGATTGTCGGCTGTCCCATCCTGTCCCATTGTCCCACACTCTAAGGGTTGGGACAGTGGGACACTTGGGACACCTGCGTTTTTACTCTCTTTGCTGCGCTGGATGATACGGTTTACGGTGGACTTGCCACAATTCACCTGTGAGGCTATCTCCCTGACGGACTTGCCCGATTGGGAGAGTTGCAGAATTTGGCAATCCCTTTGGCTTGATTCATTGTCGCCCAATTTTTTCAAGTGTTCCTTTTCCGTGGAATAGCCCCTGAACACGAACTACAAGAAAGCATCCACCTTGTCAATCTCGTAAACGATTACATTATCCGCATCATGAGAGAACGTGCCATAGCGCACTTTAAGCTGCTTCACATAGCGAAGCCCTCCGTCTTGGGCACTTTTTCCAATGGTGAACACGCTGTCAAAGAAATTGTAGAGCCGTTTGCTTCCGGCAAGGTCGTTGGATGTGATGGGACAATCCAAAGAGCGTTTGGGCGTATGTGCTAGGACAAGGATAGAGAGCGCATATCTCTTTTTGAGATTGTTCAGCTGAATCATCAGCCGTCCTGCGGCATCGCCTTTCTCCATGGCGCAACACAGGTAGGTAAGATTGTCAATGATGAAAATCTTGCAGTCGGTCTGCACAGCCATCTGTTCAATGCCGCCTATGATAGCTTCCTCAAAGTTGGCATCCAAAAGCTGGTTGCAGTCAATAGACACCCGATAGAGTTTGTCGGGAAAGGTGTAGAGCTCTCCATGCTCGTTGGTATAGCGGAGCTGGAACTGCTTTTCGGACAGTTCAAAGTCCAGATACAGCACATTGTCGGTTCGGGCGATGCGGTCGGCTATCTGCACGGCAAGGATGGACTTGCCCACGTTGGAATCGGCAAACAAGCAGGAGAGTTCCCCCTCGTACCAAAAGCTGTCCCACAGCGCACGGGGCGTAGGCAATAACGATGCTTCAAGAATGGTTTGGTTTGCCGTCTTGATATTCATCATGCCTACACTGTCGGGCATACCGTTATGCGCTTGGGATGCTTTTGTGAGGTCGCCACGTATCAGGTTGATATAGTTCTTATCCTCTTCCATATCATTCACCAGTTACGTGGGTTGGGCTTGCGACGGTGGGAAGAGGATAAGGACTTGTTCAGTTCCTCGTCTGACAACGGTATGGGATTCTTTCGGGCGGTTTCCAGCCACTTGTCCAGTTCGTCACGGTAAAGGCAATAGCGTTTGCCGGGCTTGGTGGCAGGGATTGTCCCTTCTGACAGTTTCATGTAGAGCGTACCCTTAGGGATACCTAAATACTCTGCTGCCTCGTCCACAGACATGGGCACGTGGGTGTCCACCGTTTTGGCATTGTTCACACTGCGCTGCTCGGCGAGCAGGCTTTTCAGGCTCATCACTTCGTCTCGAAGCTGAGCGACAACCTCGGGGAGGTCGTTGAAGGTAAGAATTGATTTTTCCATTCGCGTACTCGTCTCTTTTGTAAGACTTGGCGCAAAGGACTGAAATGATATATCCGTGAATATCTCCACGACACGTCATTGCAAAATAATTCCCGAATAATTAAGCCCAGCCATAAATGACGGGTAAAATTACTCGGGAAACGATGTAAAACAGGCGGTTATGAGTTACCGGATGGTTGTCGTTGGTGTCGTGATTATCCTAATTCCGCACATAATCCTCGGGATAGTGGAAATCAAGTTTGCCGTTTTCGGGTTCATCAATGGGAATTTCCGTCTTTAACGGCTCTACCTTGAAATTCTTGATGGTTGATAAGTCTGTATCAGCAAACGATTTCGGGAAAAGGGCTTTGATGAACTTGGCACGGTTATCCCCATTGTAGTATCTCTTGTACAGGAAACGCTCAGAGATATTCCATACGAAGTGACGGAGTGGAATGTTGTTGATGTCTTTGGTAAACGGTCTTTGTATGGGCTTCGGGGTATAAGTGTTAAGATTCATCCATTTGTCCACCTCAGTACAGATGTGGTTCACGGTTTCTTGGTCGGCAATGCGAGGCAGGTAATAATGGCAATACTCCATGACCATGCGGATGCGCTCTTCCTTTTCCCGTTGCTCTCTGCTTGCGTAATTGGCACGGTTCTTTTCGTGAAGATCCGGGGCGATAGTAAGCTCTATCGGTTGTGTTTGGATAAGTGTCTCTTCTTTTGTCGGGGATGATTCGGGTACAGGCTCAGGGACTGATGTAGGTCCAGGCACAGATGTGGCTTCTTCAAGTGTATTTTGTGACAGTTCTTCCTGCACCTCTATGGCTTCGGCAATCGTTTCTTTCTTGCCGAACTTGATTTTGTAGATTTCGTATGTATCAAAGATAAGTGTCTGAAAGGAGAGATAGAGCAACCATCCCAACAGGTTACAGCATACGAATACTATCCACCTGACAAAGTTGTCTTGGTTGAAGCTGTCCGCTATTACCAGCGTGGCAATGGAAGATATTAGGACGATGGCGAAGCCGACAAAGCCCAAGATGATGTATTTGTCCTTGATTGATGATTCCATATTTCGTTGAGAGATTGAATGTTCCTGTATTATTTTGTGCAAAGTTAATGCTATTTTTCCCAATTACTGCCCGTTATTTGCGGTTAGAACGGTCTTTTTCAATGTATTTCACGAAATGTCATCATATCATACTCTGTTTCATACTCTGAGGGGCTTATAAATGGTGGCATCAAGCCAAAAACATAGAGGGGCGATTATAGCCTTGTAGCCATAACCGCCCCTCTGAATACCTGTCAATGTGAGACATTTATGCCTCCTTGCGCTTCAAGGTTATCTTGTCCACCACCTGACACATCTGCTGCGCTGCTATCTTGGAATAGATTTGTGTGGTGGTAATGTTCTTATGTCCGAGATAGGCTTGGATGACAGCCATGTCCGTTCCCATTTCCACGTGCAGGCTTCCGAAGCTGTGGCGGGTACAGTGAAAGGTGATTTTCTTGGTTATCCCTGCTGCCGTGAGCCACCGTTGGAGTGGTCCTTGCAGCATCTTGTCCTTGAAATCCTCAAAGATAAGTCCCTCGCCCCGTTCTCCCAGCAGTCCATAGGCTTCATCACTGATGGGGTTATGCACTATTTCTTTGGTTTTCTGCATACGGGTGGTAACGAACATCCTGCCGTTGGTGTATGGTTGTATCTGCTGCCACGTGAGCTGTCTGATGTCGCTCTTTCTCAGTCCCGTAAGACAGGCGAAAAGAAAAGCTTTTTTCAAGACCTCCTCCTCACAGGGTGTTTCGGCAAGCCGTATCAGTTCCTCTTGGCTCAAATGCTCCCTGATGGTGGGAATGCACTCGATGCGGTCTAAGAAGCCGTTTGGGTTCTCCTTTATCTTCCTGTCACGGTAAGCGGTGTGCAGCACGGCACGGAAAGTTGACCAATAGCCTGCTGCGGAGTTGATGTGCAGCTTTTGGTTGGTGTGGATGGATTGGGGTGCATCAAGCAGGTATTCCATGAACTTGCGGCACAAATCCACATCCACCTCCTCAAAGGTGCATTTGCCGTTCACGAACCGCTGGAAATGCTTGTAT
The DNA here is from genome assembly GCA_017381475.1 of Bacteroidaceae bacterium. Taxonomy (GTDB): domain Bacteria; phylum Bacteroidota; class Bacteroidia; order Bacteroidales; family Bacteroidaceae; genus HGM04593. The sequence goes on along the minus strand of JAFOCD010000195.1, from coordinate 3,271 downwards.
ACGTGCTGCCACTTGATATTCTTGCGGTCAGCCAGTCCTTTGAAATAGGCAAGGAAATCGCCCTTCATCTTGGTCTTGTCAAAAAAGCCGTTGTTTTCATTGAAAATGGCTTCGTAGCGCTGGTTGCGCAGGATGACCGCTTTCTTCATCATGCGTGCGTTGAAGTCCCGTTCCTGCTGGTTTGCAGGTTTGGCGAAGATGTAAATTCCTAAGGCTTCACGTGTAATCACTCTCATGGTGACATTGTCACGGTAGCCGGGATAGTAGTCAAGGCATAGTGAATACTGTGTCCCGTTCTTAATCTTGCGCTTACGCAAGGTAACTGTTTTGCATTTACTCATAATAATTATGTTTTAATTGGTTGTATACATTTTGGAGTTGTATCCATGTTTCCGATGGCAAAGGAACAACGTGAAATATCCGTGAATACCTCCACGATACATCATTTTGAAATAATTTTCGATAATCCCGATTTTTCACGGTTATTTGTTCCTTTCAGCCATGACACGCTCCACATCTGAGCGCAAAAGCAGGTTTTTCACACCCACCTTTATCTTTTCGATGTGCTTCACCTTGACGATATGGCAGATGTTGGCTGACGAAAGACCATAGATTTGCTGCACCTGCTCAACGGTATAGTAGCGTTCATCGTTCACAAGGTCAGTTCTGCGGAGTTCGTTCAAATGTGATTTGGAGTAATAGGTACGCCCGTACTCTCTTTTAGTGGGTATCTTATGGCGATAGGTGTAGGCACGGAGTGCGGTCGGCTTCATGCCGAACAGTTCCTCCACCTCCTCGGTCAGTAGCCAGTCGGTAATTTCGCTAATATCAACTGCCACACCGAAAAACTCGTCAATATGCTTCTTGCTGTAATAGTTCTTTCCTGCGATACGGCAGATGGGGATATGGTTACGCTTGGCGGAAGTGTAAAGCCATGACTGCTTTACCTTAAAAAGGGACATCACCTCCTCGCCCGAATAGAAGTCCAACACTTCTTCGCTTTCCTTTTCCCTTTTTTCTCTTTTGGCAGGTAAGGAAGATGAAGATGATTTCCTTGGTGTGGAGGTGTTGCCGGGCAGGATGCGGTGATAGGGATTGCCCTCCAACATCTGCTCGATGTCGGCTCTGCGGATGAATGCCATGCGGTTGCTGATGCGTGAGGCTTTCAGCTTGCCGATGGCTACAAGTTTGTAAATGTACTGTCGGGAACAGCCCATGAGGATGGCTGCTTTGGAAAAGGTGAGATACTCCTGATGCTGTATCTCCATCAAGGGTTGGGCGACTTTGAAGAGGTTGTTCTTCTGCATCACTCTGGCTCGTTTGGCTTCTGCCTGACAAGCCTCACTGCAATATCTTTGCATACCGCTTCGGGTTACAAAGGACTTGCCGCAAAAACTGCATTTTCTGGTTGCTTTCATACCGTTTTATCGTTTAATGGTTCATTTCTTCAATCCTATATCTCTGAAATGGTAAACGGATGTGAACGGAAGTCAACCATTGTCGCTTTTCTACACAGTGTGACTGTTTCCGCATATCGGGGCGGTTATTGTCGCTTGTCGTAAACGGTTGTAAACCCTTGTCAACTGTCTGCACGGTGTGACAAAAAACAAGCCCCGCAAATTCTCCACGTCAGAAATACGTCTCAAAAATATGTGGAAATTTGGGAAGCGACAAATGGCAACCGAAAAGTGTTAAATTTTAGAATATGCTGGTAATTAAAGATTTACACTCGGATATTTCTGATTAGTTTTGGTTGTTCTATGGTTATAAATACAATGACAGTAGAAATATCGCTACCACCCTGAAAATAATTACATCCACTAATGTATGATGACAACTGTTTATTAAGAACTTCGTAATCTGCCTTAAAATGCTTAGTAACCACGTCAGGAACATTAGGGCCATATTTGGCACTGAGATACAAAGAATAATTAGCCAACTCCAACTCGACATCTACCCATTTCTTATCCTGCATCTCAAACTTTTTCCAAATGTATTGCGCTAATTCATTATCAGGCAACAGCACTTGAAATTGCTCACTTTGGGCAAAGTCTGAATACTTAGTCTTTGCTCCAAGAGCAATATCGAAGCCATTGCCCAATAGTATCATTGCAAGACAGCTCATACCCTACCCTCTCACAACAGTAACACTAAACTCCCTGCACCTCCTGTTCTCCTGCCTTGAATTACTCAACGTAAACCTTCCGAACGGTTCAAAAATATCCAATCCTCTGCCGAGAGTAATATGCCACCCTGTATCCGTCTTGATACTCCTGTCATGAGTCGCATCAAAATAATACTTGAAGCCAATACCATAAGAAGCCAACTCATCAGCCAATTCATCGAAGATATCTATCATCTCAGGAATTCTCGACTCCTCATTATTAGTATGCAATTCTATCTCAAGGTCCTCCGCAGACACAGAAACCTCACGAATCATCTGCACCAACTCAATAAAATTGTCAATCTGATAAGGATGCCTGATAAACGGATCAGTAATCACGACACGCTTTGCATCACGAAGGTAATCCCCAAACAAGCCCTTATAGGAAATACCCTTCTGATTCAAACGCACATTCACATGCTTGCCTGAAAGTCTTGCCACATGCTCACGAACCACAGCAGCTGCCACAGACTCAGAAGTCTCGACTGGCACGGCAACCTCTTCCTCCACTGGCCTGCTGCAATCCTCCAAAGTATAGACAGAAATAGTCTCTCCACTTGAAACTTTGATATACTCAAACTTCGCAGGCTCAGCCTTGAAAGTATCATCCACGATATACAACTGATCCTTTACTCTCTTACGAGACTCAGCAGCAAACTCAACAATCTCCAAAGCCTCCTCCTCAGTAAACTTGCCGTCAGGATACAACAACTTGATCATACCCGAGAAAGTCTTCCTGATAGCCAAATGGTCTCGCTCAGACAGAGTACCACTAAACACCGCATAATCCCTCAATAAAGGCGAATAATCCGCCTTTCTAAGCTCGTGCAGCACAGCAGCAACATAATCAGTAATCAGACCATACCCCTTGCTGAAAGAGTCCTTCTTAAGCATCTTCACCTCCCAGCCAGGATTATACAGATGCACACGATCCAAGAAAGCACCCTTGATAAATGCAGATGGAATTGACTCAAAAAGATGAGTATTCTTCTGCATATATTCCACTGTATGCTTCGTATTACCAACAAAACACATCGAAGCTGTAGCCTCATGTGTTGCTTTACCCCTATTGAATGACTTGTTAGCCAGATAGTTCTGCATCGTATC
>JAFOCD010000194.1 GCA_017381475.1 Bacteroidaceae bacterium | reverse complement strand
TTTGTTCTCTTCGTTTGCCTTGTCCTCTTCGACAACAAGGTTGTCGATGATGAAGTTCTGGCGTTCCATAGTGTTCTTGCCCATGTAGTAGGCGAGCAGGTCCTCGACCTTGTCGTCCTTGTGCAGCTCGACGCGCTCCAGACGCATGTCGGGGCCTATGAAGTTGCGGAACTCGTCGGGCGAGATCTCTCCAAGTCCCTTGAATCGTGTAATTTCGGGGTTGGGTGAGAGTTTCTCGATGGCTGCTATGCGCTCCTCTTCACTGTAGCAATATATGGTCTCAAAGTCGCCTTTCTGCTCCTTGCGCTCTTCGGCGTTCTTCTTGCCGCGTGGCTGCTTGCGCTTGTTGCGCACGCGGAATAGTGGTGTCTGCAGTATGTAGACATGGCCTTTCTTTATGAGCTCGGGGAAGAACTGCAGGAAGAATGTTATCATGAGCAGGCGGATGTGCATTCCGTCGACATCGGCATCGGTGGCAACGATGACCTTGTTGTAGCGCAGTCCCTCGAGCCCTTCCTCGATGTTCAGGGCAGCTTGTAGCAGGTTGAATTCCTCGTTCTGATAGACCACGGCACGGCTAAGGCCATAGCAGTTGAGCGGCTTTCCGCGCAGGCTGAACACGGCTTGTGTGTTGGCATCGCGGCTCTTGGTGATTGAACCGCTGGCCGAGTCACCCTCGGTGATGAAGATGCAGCTCTCGTCGAGACGGTCGCCCTTGGTGTCGTTGTAGTGTATGCGGCAGTCGCGCAACTTGCGGTTGTGAAGGTTTACCTTCTTGGCCTTCTCGCGCACTTGCTTGGTGAGTCCGGCAAGTTCCTTGCGCTCCTTCTCCGATGCTGTTACCTTTGAGAGGATTACATCGCTGATATCGGGGTTCTTGTGCAGGTAGTTGTCGAGCTCTTCTTTCACGAAGTCACCAATGAACTTCTTTACGCTCATGCTGCCCGGGTCGGGAGCAATGGTGGTTGAACCAAGCTTTACCTTTGTCTGGCTCTCGAATACTGGTTCCTGTATGTTGATGGCAATGGCTGCTACAATACCGTTTCGTATGTCGCAGTATTCAAAGTTCTTTGCAGAGAAGAAGTCGTGTATTGTCTGTGCAACAAGTTCCTTGAATGCGCTCTGGTGTGTACCGCCCTGTGAGGTGTGCTGTCCATTGACAAAAGAGTAGTACTCCTCTCCATACTGCTGTGCATGGGTTATGGCTATCTCAAGGTCGGCCGATTTAAGATGTATGATGGGGTAGAGTGCATCGGCTGTCATGCGGTCGCTGAGCAGGTCGACAAGTCCGTTGCGTGACACGATACGCTTGCCGTTGAACATTATGGCAAGGCCGGTGTTCAGGTAGGTGTAGTTGCGCAGGAGTGTCTCTATGTAGGCGTCGCGGAACTCGTAGTTGCGGTAGAGGCTGTTGTCGGGGGTGAACGAGATGTATGTTCCGTTCTCGTCGTTTGTCTTCTCCGTGGTGTCGCTCACCAGGATGCCCTTCTCGAAGTTTGCCGAGCGCACCACGCCGTCGCGGTAACTGCGCACCTCAAAATGTGTGCTTGTGGCGTTGACGGCCTTTAGACCTACACCGTTCAAACCTACCGATTTCTTGAATACCTTATCGTCGTACTTTGCACCGGTGTTGAGCTTGCTCACGGCCTGAATCATCATTCCCTGTGGAATGCCACGTCCATAGTCGCGCACGGTGACGGTGCGGTTGTCTATGATGTCTATCTCAATGCGCTTGCCGAAGCCCATCTTGAACTCGTCGATACAGTTGTCGACTACCTCTTTGTGGAGTACGTATATACCATCGTCGCTCTGCGAACCGTCGCCGAGCTTACCAATGTACATACCTGGGCGCAAGCGTATGTGTTCGCTATCGCTTAGATGACGTATCGAATCGTCGGTGTATGCGGCTGCTTCGACCTGCACCTGATTCTCGTTGAATTCCAAATCCTTGTTGTCGGACATATCTTGTTTGTTGTTTTTATTTCAATTTTAATAAAGGCCTAAAAGGGCGAAAGAGGCCAAAAGGGCTAAAAGGCATTTTGAAGCGGAAAGGTTAAAGCGGAAATCTTTTACCTTTAACTTTTCAGTTCTTTTTTAAATGCGCGGCGGCGTTTGTGCTGCTCTTTCTCAAAGTCGTTCCACAGGTTCTGCATGTCTTTGTTGTACTCGAGTTCGGGGTTGCTCTCGATGTCAACGATGCCCATCTCAATGTAGTGCCCCAATAGTTCGTTGAATATCATTGCAAAGGCTCCCTTGCTCTGGTATTCGGGCTTCACGGCTGCAAGCAGGAAGTCGAGTCGCTTGGGTTGCTTGATGAAAAGGGTTTTCAGCATGTACCACCAACCGAACGGGAACAGGCGTCCCTTGGCCTTGCGCAGTGCATCGGCAAGCGAGAATACGCTTATGCCAAGCGCCACAAGGTTGTCGTCCTTGTCAACAACCAGAGAGAGCAGTCGTTTGTCGGCAAACGGCAGGTACATCTTCACGAACTGCTTTATCTGCTTTGGGGTGAGTGGAGAGAAACCATAGAGCCCTGAATAACTCTCGTTGCACAGGTTAAAAATGGCGTCGCCGTAGCGTTTTGCAATTTCGGAGCATGATTTTGCCTTGACGATGCGCATGCCATATTTCCTTTCTACAATGGCCGAAACACGCTCGGCCTTCTCCCACTTTTCTTTGGGTACCTTGAACATGAACTCTACCCAATCGACATCCTTTACATATCCCAGTCGCTCAAGTTGCTTGGGGTAGTAGGGGTGGTTGTATATTGTGGCCATTGTGCTCATGCGGTCAAAACCCTCAATGAGCATTCCTTCGGGGTCAAAGTCTGTGAAACCTAAGGGGCCGTGTATTTCGGTCATGCCACGCTCGCGTGCCCATGTCTCGGCAGTTGCAAAAAGGGCATCGACAACTTCGTTGTCATCAATGAAATCGACCCAACCGAAGCGTGCTGCCTTGATGTTCCACTTCTCGTTTGCTCGTGTGTTGATGATGGCGGCAATGCGTCCAACAATCTTGCCGTCGCGGTATGCGAGGAAGTAGTCGGCATCGCAGAACTCGAATGCGGCGTTGCGGTCCTTGCGCAAGGTGCCCATTGTGTCTTCAAATAGTTCTGGCACAAAATATGGGTTGCCCTTGTAGAGCTCGTAGTTGAAACGGATAAACTTTTTCAACTGCTTTTTTGTACTGACTTTTACTATTTCTACAGCCATTTTCTTTAACAAGTTTAATATCGTGTAAAAATACTATTTTATTCCGAATTTAGCAAATTTCGCGTGTTAATGACTTTTGGCAGAAGTTCATGAATTTTATTCTTTACATCAGTATCTGTAAAAAACAACAATATAGCAGTTGGCACACAGACACCTGTCATTCCGAACCTTGCGTGAGGAATCTTGTTTGTTGCCAAAAACAAAAAAGCGTCTGCCCCTTGTGGAGCAGACGCCGGTATTTAGGTTTAAGCGTTTATTAGAGCTTTGGACCTGCAGCAACGAGAGCCTTACCAGCCTCATTACCTGTGTACTTGGTGAAGTTCTTGATGAAACGACCTGCCAAGTCAAGTGCCTTCTCCTCCCACTGAGCTGCGTCAGCGTATGTGTCGCGTGGGTCGAGGATTGCAGGATCAACACCTGGCAACTCTGTTGGAACAACAAAGTCGAAGTGTGGAATTGTCTTTGTAGGAGCTGTATCGATTGAACCATCGAGGATAGCGTCGATGATACCGCGTGTATCCTTGATTGAGATACGCTTGCCTGTACCGTTCCAACCTGTGTTAACGAGGTATGCCTTAGCACCGTTCTTCTCCATCTTCTTAACCAACTCCTCACCATACTTTGTTGGGTGCAAGCTCAAGAATGCAGCACCGAAGCAAGCTGAGAATGTTGGAGTAGGCTCTGTGATACCGCGCTCTGTACCTGCCAACTTAGCGGTGAAGCCGCTGAGGAAGTAGTACTGTGTCTGCTCTGGGTTCAAGATTGAAACTGGAGGCAATACACCGAATGCGTCAGCTGACAAGAAGATAACCTTCTTTGCAGGAGCTGCCATTGAACCTGGCTTGATGTTGTTGATGTGGTTGATTGGGTAAGATACACGAGTGTTCTCTGTAACGCTCTTGTCGGCGAAGTTGATCTTGCCGTTAGCGTCAACGGTTACGTTCTCGAGAAGTGCGTCGCGCTTGATAGCGTTGAAGATATCTGGCTCGCTCTCCTTGTCGAGGTTGATAACCTTTGCGTAGCAACCGCCCTCGAAGTTGAACACTGAGTCGTCGTCCCAACCGTGCTCGTCGTCACCGATAAGCATACGCTTTGGATCTGTAGAAAGAGTTGTCTTACCTGTACCTGACAAACCGAAGAAGATTGCTGTCTCGCCCTTCTCGTTAGTGTTTGCAGAGCAGTGCATTGAAGCGATGCCCTGGAGTGGGAGGTAGTAGTTCATCATTGAGAACATACCCTTCTTCATCTCACCACCATACCATGTGTTGAGGATGATCTGCTCCTTAGATGTCAAGTTGAATACAACTGCTGTCTCTGAGTTCAAACCAAGCTCCTTGTAGTTCTCAACTGCTGCCTTAGAAGCGTTGTATACTACGAAGTCTGGCTCGCCGAATGCCTCGAGCTCCTCAGCTGTAGGACGGATGAACATGTTTGTCACGAAGTGAGCCTGCCAAGCAACCTCCATGATGAAGCGAACCTTCAAACGTGTTGCAGGGTTAGCACCGCAGAATGCGTCAACAACGAACAACTTCTTGTTAGAGAGCTCCTTTGTAGC
>JAFOCD010000020.1 GCA_017381475.1 Bacteroidaceae bacterium | reverse complement strand
TACCGATCCCGAAGGTACATGGCTTCCGCTTTATGCCGACGATGCAAGGACTCTTCTTGCCAAGGCCGAGAGGATACTCAGTAACGCCTCGGGCGCAACCCAACTTGAGAATTGCACTGCCGAGCTGCAGCTGATGGCCGATACTCTGCGCCGTGCATTGGCTACGCCTCTTCCAGTGGAACTGACTCCTGAAGTCAACTCGCCGGCCTTCTACCGCATAATCTCTGTTGTCGGCAACTCGCCTCTTGAATATGAGACAACGGCAACACCGAATATATTCGATGTCAATGGTGCTCCGTTGAACCTTGTGGCTTTTGCCGATTCTGACGATAACCGCCTTGGTCAGGTGTGGTACTTCATGCGAGGAAGTGATGTGGGGCGTTATTACATCTGTCCGCAGCAGGGCGATGGCAGGGTTCTTGGTACTAATCCGGCGTGGAACCAGGTGATGCAAGCAGGAGAAGGCCGTGTGTGGAGTGTTGAAAAGGATGCTCCGGGATGTGTGACCGAGTGGAACATTACGGTTCTGGAGAGTGGAGAGTTTCTGTTCTCGCCTGTGTATGCGACACCGCTTGTGCTGGGCCGACAGGATCAGCTGTCGCAGAAACTGGGCTTTGTGGATGATGCATCGGCCGAGAATGCGAGGTTCGTTATTGAAAAGACCGAGCTTGACTATACAGGAATAGAACCCGATGTGACACCGGAACACGATGTTGCCGGGGTGGTGTATGACATCTATGGTCGTCGCGTAGAGCGTGTGACGGCTCCCGGAATCTACATCATTGATGGGCGCAAAGTCCACATTAGGCCTTGAAAAACGGATGATGTGGTATATAAATAGGATTTTTATTAAAACTTTTGCTTTTTAACTGCGTTTGATGTTTTATATGTGAAAACATTTTGTTAAATTTGCGCAGAAATACTGCGCGATGATAGGCGGCGCTCGTTGCAAAACGTCCAAACAAGTTTGCGTTTCACTCGCTGGCACTACCATTGCATTGTAAAAACTTTGCGAATATAGGCTGCGCTCGTTGTAAAACGTTCAAACAAGTTTGCGTTTTACTCGCTGGCACTACCATTGCATTGTGAAACTTTGCGAAGATAGGCTGCGCTCGTTGTAAAACGTTCAAACAAGTTTGCGTTTCACTCGCTGGCACTATCATTGCATTGTGAAATTTCGCGAAGATAGGCTGCATTCGCTGTGAAATGCTAAAGCAAGCTTTGCATTTCGCTCATTTGCACTATATTTGCGCAGTGAAAACTTGCAAAGATTTGGCTGATATTGTATGAAGAGTGTAAGATTTGTGCTTTTTATTCTACTTGCGGCGTTGGTAGTTGCATCGTGCCGCACAGCCGAATATTGCAATTGTGGATGAAAATCCATTTTATAAAAGGAAACGAGACTTTTTTTAATTATAAACGTTTTAATTAAATTTTTAAGAAAATGATTAAACTTGGTATTAACGGTTTCGGTCGTATCGGCCGTATGGTATTCCGCGCTGCAGTGAAGAACTTCGG
>JAFOCD010000193.1 GCA_017381475.1 Bacteroidaceae bacterium | reverse complement strand
TGTAGCACCATGGTCATCGCTTGTACGACAAACGACATCAACCTGTCCGTAGCCGGGGTCGGTACCGCACACAAGGCGGGCTGCTGCTGTAATAAGACGGCCGTTGCTTGCTGTGGTGATACCGGGAATACGATAAGGGGGAATTACACCGTCGCCCTTGCTTGTGTTGTAGAGGTCCTGCTTTACAGGAGTGGCAAGTGCCTGCACGTTTGTAACCTTGATGGTGTTACCCTCGACCTTGACATCGGCACCCTTAAGCACATTGCCTACAATGCCTACCGACAAATCTGCAGCGTCAATGCTTGATGCAGTGATAAAGAAACCACCATTGAAGGCATAACCGCCATCGTATGTGACATATACGTCATGGTCACCCTCAACTACTACATCATAAACGCTCTTTCCTTCCATGTCAACAGGCTCAAGACGCCACTGGTTGTCGGCTTTGTTGGCACCGCCTGCCAACCAGGTTGTAAGACATGGAATACCGTTAACCTTGTAGTTTGATGTTGCATTGGAACAGTTGAGTGCCTCGGTAAAATAGTAGTAATGATAACCGTCGGCATCGAACGAGCTGCCTACTGTAAGTTCTGTATATGAACCAAGGATTGAAGCACCGTTTGCGCCGCCGGCGACAATGGGGTTACCGTCGCCGTTCTTTATATCGAACTTGCCGTTTCTCTTGGGGGTCAAAAGCCACATACCGTTGTTGGTATTGACTTTTGTATCGGACTGCATTGTAATTTTCAAGTTGTTGCCGTTCAAAGTGGCATCGTTATACAGGTGCTCGTAGCGCGCTACATCCCTGCTCACAAGATGGTAATATCCACCCGGGACATTTTCTGCATCGGGAATTTCCACCTCAAGCCCGTTAAGGAAGTTCTCAAGGTCATTAACTATGGCTGCACACTCTGTGCCTGCATTGGCACCGTTGAAGCGGTCGAGCAGTGCCTGCAAGTCGGCAAGCTTATCCTCGTCGTTCTTGTACTCTTCGCGAAGAATCTGAATCTTCTCATACTGGTGTATTCCCTCGATGAGGCGCTCGAAGCGAACGCTTGAGCGGTTACCTGGATAGTAGCAATAGGTGTCGCCCGAGCCGAACTTGCGGAAACGGCTGTCGGTGAGCGGATGCTCATCCCAGTTGCACCACGCCCAGTGCAGATAGCCGTCGAGGTTCATCTTTGCCGCATAGATTGGCAAGTAAGCAGCCTCGGCAGGATATGAGTTTGTATAGATGTTTGGCTCGCTGTTAGCGCAGCTGGTGTAGAATGTTGTGACACGATTCTTTGACTTGCGGTCGGCAAGTTGTGCCGCTGTAAAGTAGTGCTCCTGGCCAAGCTGCACACACTTGTCGTGGAGTATATCGCTGAGCGAACCGTGATAGTTGCCGGCAAGAGCCATTTTGAAACCGAGGGTATTGGCAATCTCATACGCCTTGAGCATTGCAGCCTCGCCGCGCTCATCCACGGCAATGACAGTCTTCTCGAACCAGCCCTTCTGCTGCAAGTGTGCCTTGAAGGCAGTGAGGAAATTTGTCCACAGTTCGCGGTATTCTGCTGAAGAATATGTTGTAGAGAGTGTCTTGTAACTGCCGGTAGCCTCATCGAAATAGCGGAAACTCATATCCCATGGCAACATGCTGAAGCAGTTGATTTGCTTTGTAATGCCATACTCGGCACAAAGTTCCACATATCTGTCGAACACTGTATAGTCATACTCCCATGTACCGTTGCTCTTCTTGGTTGTCTGCACCATCGGGTCGAAGAGGTCGTGTGTCTGCTCGCCCCAAGGCTCATAGAAAAGAATTGCGCTGACAACGCGCTGACCGGCACGGCCAAGGGCCTGCAGATAGGGACGCAAAGCCTCGTAGTGCTCCTCGCTCCAACGCTCAACGCCATAGTAGCGGCTGATGGCATATGGCTGCTGCCAGAAGTCGAGATGGAATTTCTGCTCGGCAACAGTGGGCAAAGAGTGAGAGTTCACGTTTACAGTAAGTACAAGTCTCTTCACTACATTTCCGGCCTCATCGACAACCTCAAGGGCTGTTGTGTATTCACCTGCCTCAATGTCACGCGGTACCTCAATGGTACACCACACAGGGCGTGTCTCCATTGCAGGAACAGCATGTGGTTTGTCCTGGTCTATGACATCGGCAACAAGCCACTGCGGCAATGTCATGGGGTGGTTGCCACAAGATACATAGTCATCGGTAATCACATAGTTGACAAAACGTGCATCGCCACCGTTGATGCCGGTCGCTCTGCCACCTTTCTGCCATTCTGTCATGCGCACCGAAAGCAAACCCTGGTCGCTCTTGCTGTAGAGCACAGCCTGGATGTTTGCACGCTCACCCTTCCATGCATGGAGGGTTGCCTCGTTCTTCTGTGCTACCTGTGGCACTTCGTGTAGCTTATAGTGCACATCGCGTGATGCCCAAGTAGCGTTCAAGCCGTCGGGCAGCGCATTCCATGCAGCCTCATCGGGTGTGGTGCCCACGCGAGGCTCGGCATAGTCGTTGATGGGATAGACATTAAGTTCGTCCTCGGATGCGACACCCGAAATCTTGAGTGTGACATCAATGATTGAACCACCGTCGCTGATGAAATTGGCATAAGAGCCTGTAGGGTCAATGCTGTTCCACTGGATTGCATAACGCATGCGGTAGGTAGCACCAACCTCAAGACCATCGGGCACGCGGAACGAACCCGGTGCAAGGACATCACCGCCTGGTTGGTAGAGACCGGCACTGTTCCAACCGTTGTCGCCATTACCGTTGTGGCTGTAAAGCGACCAGCACATGAGCTCGTTGCCCTCACCTTTGATGTAAGGACCCTCGCCTGTTACATTTACGTCGAACTGTTTGTTGTTGTTCCAATCGACAAAGACATAGCCGTGCATCCATGCACCGTTGA
>JAFOCD010000192.1 GCA_017381475.1 Bacteroidaceae bacterium | reverse complement strand
GTAGAACGTTCCACGATAGAAGAACCGTCAAATTCGACAACAAGCTCGGCTTTCCTGCCGGCAGCCATATAGATTGTAGACATCCACTGACCGTCGTTTATCACCAGTACAAGTTCATAAAAGCCAGAAGTTGAAGCCGGTATGCTGGCTGTATATACACCACCCTTCAGTCGCAAAGGCAGAGCCTGAGTATCTTCACCCACATTCAATGGTTGCACATAGACCTTTGATAAATCTGCCGGAACTGTCGAACTGAACGACAATTCAAAACGCACACGTTGGGAAGACGCAGACATTGCCACAAACAGCAACGACAGGAGTATAAATAATTTTCTTTTCATAGCATTCAATTCTTGCCTTGTCATATACACGGAGTGCGTCATGCGCACCATCATCAGCCACAAAAATACACATCTTAGATTTCATTTGCAAACAAAACGAAAGAAAATAAGTTTCAACAATTACATTTTTTTCAACAAAGCACAAAAGACCAAACAAATAGTCACACATATATAGCTTTTAAAAAACATTTGTCAAGCACATAATCAATCATTTACGAAATTTTAACAGCAAAAGTTCCATTATAAAAGAATAATTTGATATATTCGCACCAAACAAAATACTAACCCTAAACAAGAATGCCATGAAGCGAATATTTATTATGATTACATGCGCTGCACTGCTGGCCGCATGTGGAGAGAGCAAAAAAGAGGAAAACAAACAGAGTTGCGACAAAACAAAATGCGAACAGACAAACTGTGACAAGCAGGAGTGTAAAAAAGACGAGTGCCAGAAACAAGAATGCGACAAGCAAGATTGCAACAAGGAGAAATGCAAGAAACTGCCAGCCGGTTGTATTACGCTTGATGCCGAAGATTTTGCAAAGCAAGTTGCTGACTTGAGCCAACCAGAATGGAAATATTTGGGCGACAAACCTGCTGTTGTTGATTTTTACGCAGACTGGTGCGGTCCCTGCAGATCAATTGCACCATACCTCGAAGAAATAGCAAAGGAATATGACGGCAAACTCTATGTCTACAAAATAAATATAGACAACGATCCCGAAATAGCCGATGCATTCAATATCACAGGCATCCCCACTCTACTCTTCATTCCTATGGAAGGACGTTATTCAGTAAAGGTAGGTAGCATGGACAAGGAAGCGCTTCAGCAACTGGTTGTCGAGAATTGCTTCAAATAACAAAGAGCATTATTCTAAATGATAAATTCCGCTGCAGTCTTTGGATTGCGGCGGAATATTTTTATTGGAGACAACAACAAAAAGAGGTTTCCAATTGGAAACCTCTCTGTTGGGCTACCCGGACTCGAACCAGGAAAGGCAGGACCAGAATCTGCAGTGTTACCATTACACCATAGCCCAATGCTCAAATGCGATGCAAAGGTACAACTTTTTTTTGATAAAAAAATATTTTCGCTTTTTTTTTGCTTAAAAAATTAAAAAAACTTTCTTTTTTCGGCATTTTGGACTAAAAAGCCTCTGTTTTTATTTTCAAGTAGACAAAATAAGAAATATCTTTGCACTAAACATTATTAAATAGTAAACAGGTATGCACCAGAACAACATTGATGCAAAAGAGGTAATCCAACAGATAGTTGAAGGTATACAGGACAAAAAAGGCAAAGGCATTGTAGTAGTTGATATGCTGAAGCTCGGCAACAGCATTTGCGACTATTTCGTAATTTGCCAGGGCAACTCACCTACACAGGTAAGCGCCATCACAGATTCCATTGAAGATACCGTAAGAAACAATTGTAAGAAAAAACCATACTCAATCGACGGTCTCCGTAATTCTCAGTGGGTAGCCATGGACTATGGCGATATCCTCGTACACATTTTCTTGCCCGATGTTCGCAAGTTCTATGACATCGAACACCTTTGGGCAGATGCCACTTTAACAGAAATACCGGACCTTGACTAAACAGAACCATGATAAACAACAATAGAAAACCTAAATTTTCACTGACGTGGATATACATGATAGTAGGAGGAGTATTGCTATACATGTATTTCTTTGGAGAGAACGAGAATAACCAGATTGTAGAAAAGCCATACACCGTTGTAGAGGATTACATCAAGGACGGATATGTAGAAAACATTTCTGTAATAAACCGTAGTACACTCGAAGCGCAGATAATTGGCGATTCAGCCGTAAAAATCACCGGCAAGCCATTAGCCAATGGCACAAGCCTGAAAGTGGTAACGACAATTGGCTCTACCGACAATTTCGACAGTTTCATACGCCAGCAGAGAGAAAGTGCCGACGGCAAGTTCAAAGGCAATGTAAGTTACAAGGAGGAGAGCAGTTTCTGGGGCGACCTTCTATGGAACATACTCCCCTTTGTTGTCATAATATTCATCTGGATTTTCATTATGCGCCGCATGAGTGGTGGCGGTGGTGGACAAGGCGGCGTTTTCAATGTCGGCAAATCACAGGCAAAACTGTTTGACAAGAACAACTCTACCAAAATAACATTCAAGGATGTTGCCGGACAGGAGGGTGCGAAACAGGAAGTTCAGGAGATTGTGGATTTCTTGAAGAATCCCAAAAGATATACAGAGCTTGGTGGCAAAATACCCAAGGGCGCATTGCTTGTAGGCCCTCCGGGAACTGGTAAGACCTTGCTTGCAAAGGCTGTTGCAGGCGAAGCCAATGTACCATTCTTCTCTATGTCGGGTTCTGACTTTGTAGAGATGTTCGTAGGCGTAGGCGCATCACGCGTACGCGACCTATTCCGTCAGGCAAAGGAGAAAGCGCCTTGCATCGTCTTCATAGATGAGATTGACGCTGTTGGACGAGCACGAGGCAAAAACCCATCCATGGGCGGTAACGACGAGCGCGAGAACACCCTGAACCAGTTATTGACTGAAATGGACGGATTCGGCACAAACAGCGGCATCATTGTTATTGCAGCAACCAACCGCGCCGACATCCTTGACAAGGCACTATTGCGTGCCGGCCGTTTTGACAGACAGATTCATGTAGACCTACCCGACCTCAACGAGCGCAAGGCAATCTTTGGAGTACACATGCGTCCATTGAAGCTTGACCCGTCTGTTGATGTGGATACACTAGCACGACAGACACCCGGTTTCTCGGGAGCCGACATTGCAAATGTCTGCAACGAGGCTGCGCTTATAGCTGCACGAAACAAGAAGAAAGCTGTTGACAAACAGGATTTCCTTGATGCCATTGACCGCATAATCGGTGGCCTTGAGAAGAAGACCAAGGTGATGACACAAAAGGAGAAGGAGGCTATCGCAATACATGAAGCCGGACATGCCACCATTTCATGGTTCCTTGAACACGCCAATCCCCTTATCAAGGTCACAATTGTTCCACGAGGCAGAGCTCTTGGCGCCGCATGGTATATGCCCGAGGAGCGACAGATTACCACTAAGGAACAGATGCTTGACGAGATGTGTGCAATACTTGGAGGCCGTGCAGCCGAGGAGAGTTTCATCGGACACATCTCTACCGGTGCAATGAACGACCTTGAGCGTGTCACGAAACAGGCATACGCAATGGTGGCATATGCAGGTATGAGTGACAGACTCTCGAACCTATGTTACTACAATAATCAGGAATACTCTTTCAACCGTCCTTACAGCGAAAAAACCGCCGAGACAATCGACGCTGAGGTACACAAGATGATTACCGAGCAATACCTGCGCGCCAAGGAACTGCTGAACGAGCACAAGGAAGGCCATGCCGAACTTGCAAGAATCCTCATGGAGAAGGAGGTTATCTTCGCCGAGGATGTGGAGAAGATATTCGGCAAGCGTCCTTGGACATCACGCAGTGAAGAAATCTTCGAAAGCAACAATAAAGTCCAATCGGAAGAAACAACCGACTACAACGTTAAAAACGCCGAAGAAGAAACAGATGTGACATACACCGAGCCTCAACCAGCAGAGAATCCCGAGGCAGAAGAGATTAAAAAGGAGGAATAACCCAAACAAAACATATTATGAAAAACTTTCTCGTACGAGTAGCTACCGGTGCTGTATTCGCAGTCACCCTGTTAGGAGGTATCCTGTGTAACAAATACACTTTCGGCGCATTGTTTGCCATTATCACAATGTTGTCGGTAAGAGAGTTCTGTTCATTGATACACAAGTACAAGAAAACAACATTCAGCACCGCATATGCAATGCTCTGTGGTCTGTGCCTCTTTGCGGCAATGTTTGTCACATACCATGTGAACAAACCTGGCAAACCGGTATTGCCGCTGTTCGCCCCATACATACTGCTTGTTGTATTTGCAATGATACGCCAGCTGTTCGATACAAAGAGCAAGCCACTAGATAATCTTGCCTATTTCATGTTGAGCCAGATATATGTAGCGCTTCCATTCGCTTTACTATGCATGCTTTCAACAGCAGGAACAAGGATTGACCAGACATACAATTTCCTGATGCCGTTGTCAATCTTCATCTTCATATGGTTCAATGACACAGGCGCATTCCTTTTCGGTTGCACACTGGGCCGTCACAAGATGTTCGAGCGCGTATCGCCCAAAAAGACTTGGGAAGGTTTTGCCGGAGGTGCCTTTGCCGCGATTGGTGCAGGCGTGGCACTCTCACACTTCAGCGATGTAATGACTTTGTGGGAATGGGTTGGAATGGGATTGGTAGTTGTTGCCACAGCAACACTTGGCGACCTCATCGAATCAACCATGAAGCGTGAAATGCAGATTAAGGATTCGGGCAACATTCTCCCCGGACACGGAGGAATGCTCGACCGTTTCGACAGCACCCTGCTCGCGACACCAAGCGTTATCGCCTACTTAGCGCTGATCAGTATTCTTTGACAACAACGAAACCATTTTCTCGGCGGCGCGCCCAGATGCACCCGGCTTGCCAAGAATCTCCATCATACGGCTATACTCACTGAGCATAGCCGTTCTTTTTTCGCTATCCGCAGGCAACAGATCGCCAAGTTCGGCAATGACATTCGGCAATTTCATATCAGCAGCGACAAGTTCGCGCACTACCTCACTGTCAGCAACAAGATTCACAAGTGATATATATTTTACCTTGAGGAAATGCTTCTTTAGCCAAGAATAGAGATGCCCCATAGGCATTGCATAACAGACAACCTGCGGTACATTGAACAATGCAGTCTCAAGTGTTGCTGTGCCCGATGTCACCAATGCAGCATGGGCATTATTCAGGATATCGTATGTCTGTCCAAAGACAATTTTCACACCGGCATCAATATATGGCGCATAGAACTCCTTGTCAATACCTGGAGCACCGGCCAACACCGGTTGATAGGCGGGATACTGTTTCACAGCCTGGAGCATCATTGGCAGATTGGCCTTGATTTCCTGCTTGCGGCTACCGGCAAGCAATGCAATGATCTGTTTGTCGGCAAGATTGTTCCTTTCAAGGAAATCGGCACGCGACAGAGCCTTGTTGCGTTTGAATTCATCCACGGCATCCACACATGGATTACCAACATAGTTAATCTTGTAATTATGTTTTTTCTCAAAGAAATCAATCTCAAACGGCAATATCGAGAAGAGCTCGTCAACATCACGTTTGATATTCTTGATGCGACGCTCCTTCCATGCCCAAATCTTTGGCGATATATAGTAATAGACAGGGATATCTGTATTCTTGTGAATATACTTCGCAATCGAGAGATTGAACCCCGGATAGTCAACAAGAATCAACGCATCTGGTTTCCACGCCTCCACATCTTTCTTGCAAAGTTTCATGTTGGCGAAGATTGTCCTAAGATGCAATAACACGGGGATAAAGCCCATATATGCAAGCTCGCGGTAATGTTTCACACGAGTTCCGCCAACAGCCGACATCAAGTCACCTCCAAAGAAACGGAATTCGGCGTTCTTGTCAAATTCCTTTATCGACTTCATAAGATTCGAGGCGTGCAAATCGCCCGAAGCCTCACCAACAATGAGATAATATTTCATGATTATTATTTATCAAAGATTCCACTGCTTCATTTCGGCAAGCAGTTTGTAGTCGGTCATATCTATGGTAATAGGAGTTATTGTCACATAGTTATTGTCAAGTGCCACACGGTCGGCTTCAGGGTCGGTGTCATCTACCACAAATTCACCGGTGAGAAACAGCCATTTTCCGTTACTGCCACGCGGGTCATCCTTAGATTCCCATTCGTTGACCCAGCGTCCCATAGCCTGGCGACAAACCTTAATACCCGCATAAGACGGCGAATCGGGGAAATTGACATTGAGACAACTGCCTTTGGGAAGCCCCTTTTCAAGCACTTTTGCCACAATTTTGCGTATAACGTCGTAAGTTGGTGTGAAATCGGCATCAGGATCGTGCGAGCAAAGCGAGAAGGCAACAGATGGGATTCCTTTCATACAACCTTCAAGCACAACTCCCATAGTTCCAGAATAGTGGGCATTTACAGCAGAATTGTCGCCATGATTTATACCACCGACCACAAGGTCATATTCGACCATTCTGCCATCGATTGCAGCCTTTACACAATCGCAGGGAGTACCCGTACATGCGTATATTTGAACAGGAGCATCCCTATCATCTGTAATGGGAGTCAACTTCACCGGCACTTCACTGGTTATGGCACAGCCTTGCCCCGAACGGCCTTTATGTGGCGCAAAAACATCAACATCTCCGAATTCGCGCAACACCTCAACAAGAGAGTTTATTCCTTTAGCAAGGTATCCGTCATCATTTGATACCAATATACGAGGTTTTTTTTCCATATTTTTACGCATCTTTTCCTGTTTATGGCGCTAAGATACAAAAAATTTGGTTATTCCACTCAGAATAACTATTTTTGCTTTTAATGTATAAACATTGCAAACACTATAACTTATTGATAATATGAAAAAACTGTTTCTCGGTATTTCCGCACTGATATTCACGGCAATATCATTCAACGCAAACGCACAGACAGTAAAAATCTACCCTATTCCCCAAAGTATAGCCTGGGGCAATGAGACCGCATTTGAGAACAGCGCAAGCTACACAATCACCGGCGAGGCCGATGC
>JAFOCD010000191.1 GCA_017381475.1 Bacteroidaceae bacterium | reverse complement strand
TCCATCTTGAACGGATTGGTCTGCAACGACTTGTCTTTAGACGCAGTTCTATCATATTTTGCAGTGTAGAGATCGATGTAGGCATCTCCTGTCAAAGGATCCACCACACCCAAATTCTGCCTCATTACGATATCGAAACGGTTGGGATACATCTCTTCCTTGTTGATGAACTCGTTTGTAATGTTCTTTGGAACAACAACGATTGCGACATGATACTTGGCCGAGAGTACCTTTGGTATCTTGAAGTGCGCTGTTGCAGCACCACTGCTCTTTGTAAAACTGAAGTAGGCACCACCTGAAACCTCGGCACCAAGGAGCATTGAGTCCTTGTTAAGCTGGCTCTTGTATGCTGTGAGCACCTCAACCTCGGCAGGCTGGTTTGTATAGTTCCACATTGCACTGTTCTCACCCTCAAGGAAAATGGTGTCATGCCACAGATGAATCTGGTTGTAAGGCATGTCATCAACAACCTTGAAAGTACCGTTAGAGAGTTCCTTCTCAAAGATTACATTCTTCTCAAGGTCGGCTTTTGCAAAGAGAGCGCGCTTGCCACCACGGTATGCAGGCATTGCAGAGTCGCTGCTTGCAACATGCTTCTGCTCGTTCACGCTGTATGTCATGTACTTGAGGTTGTTGAGGCGTGCATTGTATCTGCGCAAAGAGTCACGTTCAATCTTGGTAGCCTCGGACAATGACTCGAATGAAAGGTCATAGTCGTAGTGAGCCTCGGCCTTCTTCACCATCTTCTCCCACATCTCATTGGTTGGGACATAGACAATGTAGATAGAGTCCTCGTTGTTGATGTTACCTACACCTCTCCATGCATCGAGCCATACATTTGATGTTGTGAAGACAGAGTCAATGTATGTCTGCTCACCATTAACGATTGGACCGGAGATACTCTGTCCCTCGTTGAATTCGGTAACATTATAAGAGTAGAGATACTGTGCCACAGAATCAACACCCTCGGCAACCTTCATGTACTCCCAAATGCTGTACTTGTACTCCGATGGAGAAACAATCTTGTGCAGTAGACCGTTCTTCATACGGATATTTGTATTGTTGGGATCCAAAGATATACCCGAGAATGTATATCCGGTCTTGTAATCACCGGTAAAGATTGCATTCTTGTTATTGAGAAGCAACACTGTATTGTCATCATCAAGTGTTCCATTGGCAGCCACAAGATGATTGGCAATGTGTGCCTCGACAAACGAACGGAAAACAAGATCGCGGTTACTGTTGCCGGTTGAATCGGCAACGGTCTCAGCTATTATGGAGTCCTTATTGAATGTTCCGTTCACAGGAGCCCATACTGTATAGACCCTTGACTGGTTGAACAACGAATCGGCACAATGTGCACCGCAAGCATTGACAACTTCGACAAAATCTGTCAAATCAGGATCATTCACAATGACCTCATACAAGGTCTTGTCGGCAAATGGAGTCTCGGGTGTGACATTTATACCCACCTCCTTGTCCTGACAAGAAGTACCGGCAAGTATAAAACCGAACAACATGACCCCGGCCAGAATTTTATGTCTAAAAATTTTATTCATATTATGTATATGTTTTATTCTTATATATAAGACCGCTCTACATCACTTTTCTCCAAAACTATGGTCTCGTAAAAAACTCTTTTCCGTTAATTCATTTCCATTGATGAGCCCGTCTTCTGATAAGCCGGATTCTGTTTCAAATTCTTGTTATAACGAAGTTCATCAATATGTATTGGCATGAACAAACCATCGATTGTCGACATCTTTGTCTTTACAACGGCTGCGCCACCACCAAGTTTATCGGCAACGAACTTGATCTTGTCTGTGCTCTTCTCGCGAAGCGCCAAACGTACCAAGTCATACCAACGTTTGCCTTCGTAAGAGAGCTCAAGCAGACGCTCCTTGCGTACAAGTTCCATAGAGGCATCCCTGGTAAGATAGTTCTCGACCTTCAAAGGGTTCACGATGTCGGTAGTATCGGCTCTTGAACGTGTATTGATTGCATTGACAATATCAAATGCCTCACGGAAATCGCGCTCTTCGGCTGTAGAGCGTGTCACCATAGCTTCGGCCATCATAAGGAGGACATCAGTACGGCGATAAACGATCCAGTTAGCATCCCATTCGTCAGACTTGCGGAAGCTTGTTGCAGGCGATGCCTTTGCAGCATACTTCACAATGCATGTATTCTGGTTGTCTGTATTGTTCGATTCGAATGACTTAAGGTTGGTAAAAGAGTATGCACGAAGGTCATCCTCCTCGTAGTTTGCTGTAACGAAGCCCTGTGGAACTACACCAAGACCAGGGTTGCCTTCAGTACCATATACACGGTAAACACCATTGAAAGCACCGTTCTTTATGTTGTCACCCTGCACCTGCAACTCGAAGATTGACTCAGAAGAGTTCTTTGAACCGAAGATTTCATTATAAGCTGTACTCTTATGATCGTTAAGTTTGTCTTTTTTATCACCGGTGTTTTGTATAAGGTTGTATGCAAACTTCTCCAAAGCCGGCTTGCCTTTGTTCTCCTCTTCGAGTTGGTAATCCATGTTGGCAATGATTTCTCTACAATCCTCAACGCACTCATTGTAGTATTCGTCCACGCTCGCCTCATCATCGCCATTGTATGTGGCAAATGCAGCACGCCACAGATTCACATCGGCCCTTATTGCCAACACCGCATTTTTGGTAATGCGGCCATAGTTCTGCTGGTCTGTAGAGAAAGCACCCGATTTCATAACCATATTCTCGGCACGGTTAAGATCTTCCATAATCTGATCAAGTGCCTCAAGTGGCTTAACTTGAACATAATTAGGAATTTCGGCATCATTCTTTGCAGACTTCAAAGCCAAAGGAATATCGCGGAACGTACGCACGAGGTAGAAGTGGCAGAGTGCGCGCATTGCATACATTTCTCCCTTCACCACAGCCAAGTCACCCTCAGAAAAGTCGGGGTCACACTCAACAACCCGGTCTGCACTCTCGAGTACAAGGTTTGCGTAGTTGATGGCCTCGTAGTAAATACCCCAACGGCTAAAGCTGTTCTCGTCAATGATATTTGCCTCTACAATATTCTTGATATCAGTGTTGTAGCTTGGAGGATATGTCATGTTATCCGAGCGCATCTCACCCCAAACAATAGCCTTGCTCACAGCATCGTTGCTCAGAAGCTTCAAATAACTTGTCGCAAGCATACCGTTAACCTGGTCCTTTGTCTGCCAGAAGTTCTCTTCAACAACCACATCGGCCGGAATAATTGTCAAGTAGTCGGTACATGAACTCATCAAGGCACCGAAAGCGACCGTAGCGGCGAGAACCGTTTTCTTATATATCTTAGATACTATTTTCATATTCGTAAACTTTTAGAAACCAACTGACAACGAAATTGTGTATGAACGTGGACGTGGTGTCTTTGTATTATCATATGCAATACCCTCACCACCGTTTGCGACTTCAGGCTCAAGACCTGTATACTTTGTCCAGAAGTAAACATTGTCGGCCGATGCATAGAGATTGAGACTCTTGATACCAATCTTCTTCAACAATGAAGGTTCGAAAGCGTATGACAACTGCACATATGAAAGACGCACATAAGAAGCATCCTCAACATAGCGGTCGCTACCCAAGTAGTTATAGGCTGATGAGCCACCGTTCACCGCACGTGGAATCTCTGTTACGTCACCCTCCTTGCGCCAACGCCAGTTAACTGCGACACTCTGGTTGTCAAATGATGACATGTTCTCGAACGCCATGCGTGAGCTGTTCACTACATCGACATCCCAACGGTATGTAAACGAGGTTCTCAAAGACCACTTCTTGTAACGGAATGTCAAACCGAAACCACCCTGTGCTGCTGGGTTAGAGTTACCCAAGTAAACAATATCGAGCTGGTTGATTGTACCGTCGTGGTTGATATCCTCGTAGATAGCGTCACCACCCTTGAACTCGTAGTATGACTTGCCCTCTTCGTTATCATAGAAGAGAACCAATTTCTTTGGCTGGCCGTTTGCCTCGTAAACGACATTACCCTCGGCGTCGCGCACGATAGGACATGTTCCGTTGCGGCCTGCCTCTTCCTCGGCAAGAGCCTTCTCCCAGTTCTTGTAACTGTAACGGTATACACCCTTGTAGCGGAAACCGTAAATTGCGCCGCTTGGGTTACCTACCTGAACGCGTGGAAGATATTTTGAGTTCTGTGGCTGTTCATACTTACCGTTCTTCTCCTCGAGATATGCCTCCTCGAGTTCGAGGATCTCATTGTAGTTGTTACCAATGTTGAAGTACATTGACATTGTGAAATCCTGGGCCAACTTAACATTGTTCAAGTTCATGTTGAGCTCCCAACCAGAGTTTCTAACAGTACCCGAGTTCTTATAGGCAAGGTTTGAGTAACCGGTAGTAGATGGAAGACGGTAGTTAGCAATGATATTATCGTATGTTGTACCATTATAGTAGTTGAACGAACCGGTAAGCTTGTCGCTGAAGAAACCGAAGTCAGAACCGATGTTCCACTCACGCTTGTCTGAACGGCGAAGGTCGGTCAAACGGATACCATCCATCTGGAAACCGGCCATACCAAGATAGCTATAAGCGTATGCAGAGTAGCTGTTGAATGTAACGTTACGACCTGGAGCATGACCGTCCATACCAAAACCTGGGCGCAATGACAACATACTCAGATATGGCTTTGCCCACTCCATCCAGTTCTCGTCGATGATGTTCCAACGGGCAGAGATTGATGGGAAGGCAGCCCATTTTCTGTCGTCACCCATTGCAGTGTTACCCTCACCACGGACAGCAAGACGCAAAGAGTACTTTGATTTGTATGAGTAATGGGCATCGTATACAAAGCTGATGTTACGGCTCTCCCACTTGCTTGTACCTGAGCCTGTCAATTTCGCGCCGATTGTAGAACTGCTGATGTTACCGGTTGGAAGACCAACGGCTGTTGAGTTCTGTGAGTTACCGGTACTTGTTGACAACTCGAACTGGGCGTTCATTGTCAAGTAGTGGTCACTGTTGCCCAAATATGGAGTAAAGATGAATTGATGGCGGGTTGTAAAGCCAAGGCTCTTGCTATCATTTGCTTCAGACTTGTTCTTCTCGGTAGAGGTCCAGTCATCGGTTGAAAGAGCTGCTGGTGTATAAACACTTCCAGAAGAGGTTGAAGCATTCAGGTTCACCATACCACGGTACTTGAGCTGTGTCTCGTTATCCTCAAGACCAAGCAGGTTATACTCGAAAGTAATCTGTGGATTGATGCTGTAGTTCTCAGTGTGGTACTGTGCCAAATCACCTACTGCCACAGGGTTCTTGCGGCCCTGCATTGCACTCTGCAACTGGTTTGGGCTTGGATACTTGAGCATAGCATAATACTGGTCTGTATTATTACCGAGAGAATCCTGAGCATAGATACTCATGTTAGGCATCATAAGCAAAGAGTTATAGAGCAAGTCTATTGTATTTCTTCTCTGCTTTGTATATGAGAACGCGAAGTCGGCAATAACCTTGATGCGTGCAGATACATAGTAATCAAGAGCCAAACGAGAACTGAAACTGTTCAAGTCCTGACCAATAACCTGACCTGTCTCATTTGAGTATGCACCAGAGATACGGAATGTAGCCTTTTCACCACCACCACTGAGGTTAAGGTTGTACTCATTTCTGTAACCATGTTTTGAAACGGCATCAACCCAATCGGTGTTGTTGTTGAAGTTCTGATATTCAGGGAAAGTCTGGTCATAGTTAAGTTCAGGAATATCCACGCCCACCTGGTTCACATTAAAGAGAGCCTGCTTGATGAGCATTGTATAGTCATCACCATTAAGAAGGTTGTAACCACTTGGTGTCCACTTGTCCTTGAACTTATATGTGAAGTTAACACGGGTTGGACCGCGCTTACCACGCTTGGTCTTGATCTTGATGACACCATTGGCACCACGTGAACCCCAAACGGCACAAGACGCAGCATCCTTCAACACCTCAATCTCGGCGATATCCTCGGTGTTGATCATGAGAAGCTCGGCGAAGCTCTCGTTTGTAGCATTCTCAAACTCGAATGTACCCTCGTCAACCTCGAAAATGTTGTCGTCCACAACGATAAGCGGTGTAGCATCACCCTCGAGCATTGAGTTACCACGAAGACGCATCTGTGTACCAGAACCTACGTCACCAGAGTTGAACACGACATCAAGACCGGCAATCTGTCCCTGAAGCGCCTCATCAACCGAAGCGAATGAGAGACCGTCCATCTCATCCATGCTGATCTTTTGTGTAGCATGTGTCATCTCGCGCTCAAGAATGTCGAGGCCACCGGTACGGGTGCGCTGCTCGGCAACGACATCCACAACATCAAGCATGTTGTCCTCAACCATCTTGATGTTGAACACTGTACGACTGCCAATTTCAACACGCTGGGTCTTGTAACCCACATACGAAATCTCCAACACATTGCTTGTATTCTTAACAACCATTGAGAAGTTACCCTCAAAGTCTGTTTGACAAGCCTCAATGATACGATTACTGTTATCGCGCTCGGTGATGTTCACCATAATCAGCGGACCTTCGGCATCACTTGTAATCGTACCCGAAATTCTCGCGCTTTTTTGCGCAAACACGCTACTGCTTACGAAGCAGAAAAGCACGAGCAGAAATAAATGCTTTATTTTTATCATAGCTATTATGTTTTTTCTACATCACCAATCAGTTGTTGTCACCACCTTCTTCGGGAGTAACCTCGCCAACCTTGATTTCTTCCTTGACTGTACCGTCGTTGTTATACCTTGTTATATATATAAAACCATCTTTCTCAACGGTAGCATACTCATAAGAAACCACAACGCCCTTGTTATTCAAAACCTCCTTGACTCCAAGGCCCTCGTCGGTAACAAGGATGTTAAGGTTTTTCCATACGCCATCAACGATCTTTCTTTCAGAAACAAGTTTCTCGCGTGTCAATGCAGCATCATATTCTGCATCGCTCTCATCGAGGAGAGCCATCAGGTAACCGGCTGTGTGAACCTCCTGTACGCCATCAATGTCGGCAATCTTGATGTTGCCAAGCTTTGCAACCAGGTAGCAGTTCTCACCATCCACCTCAACAGCACCGGTACCGTCGACATACATTGCATCGACTGTAAGACCGTTGTTTGCAAAACGCTTGAAACGTTTATCGTAGCCAAACATTGAACTGTTCAAGAGAGCTGCATCAATTGGCTGCAGAACTGTATATGATGAAGATGAGAAGTTATTAAGGGTTGCTGAAGGACCAGTACCGCCCGATGTGTATACATTGTCACGACACATGATGTTCCAGTCCTTATTCTCCTCACCGGAAGTAACTACACTTCTCACATTACCCATATCGTCCTTGATGGTAAATGTATTGCCGCTTCTCTCAACCTGCAGTTCATAGAAGCGATTTGTCTTCTCGTTGATTACCGCAGTTGTAAACTTCTTGCCCGCAACGGTTGCACCGGTAACCGGGTCAACTGTTGTAATAGGCGAGTTGTCTACATAAATCGAGTTATCCTGGAAATGATACTTTGCAAAGTTGATGATAGAGTTCAACATTGAAGCCGCCTTCGCCTTGTTGCCGGCATCAG
Organism: Bacteroidaceae bacterium; assembly: GCA_017381475.1. Lineage (GTDB taxonomy): Bacteria > Bacteroidota > Bacteroidia > Bacteroidales > Bacteroidaceae > HGM04593. The sequence goes on along the minus strand of JAFOCD010000191.1, from coordinate 11,338 downwards.
CCTGGGCTGTCACCTGCTCCCAAGTAGGAAGACCAAGCTCGTGCATCTCCTTCATTGACTCGTTAGAAGGAGCATATACCGTATAGTGATAGATATTGAAGAACGGAATTGTGTTCTTTGTATATGCCTTGGTTTCAGCTGTATTTGTATAGAATATAGAATAACGCAAAGTTGAATCACTCAAAGCTTTGCCATTCTTTATATCAAAGACCTTCATCAACAAACCGTTATCGGATGACGCATAGTTCTCACCCGGATAACAGGTGTTGAAGAACTCATAGAACAGGTCGTGCTCCTCGGCAGCCTGCTTCTGCATGTTCTCATATACAGACTTTGTTGGAGGTGTAGGAACTGCAGAGTAGAGGTAACCCTGTCTGTCCTCGTCAGCGGGAACAGTGCAATATGTAACACCATTCTTCTGAATACTCTTGCTTGATACATTGATTGTTGTACCTCTTTCAAGTTGCTCGCCACCATACATCTTTACATTCTCAGGGTCACTTGCATCAATTTTGATGGTAGCATATCCCTTAGTCTGGTAGTACTTGACATCGGGTTTCAAACCTTCCTCATCGTCATGTACTATAATAAGGTATTCCATCAAATCGGTCATACGGTTTGCTGCAAAAGTAGCGATACCACCGAACTGTGTACCTGTTACAGAGTATTCCTGCTCTGTCAATGTATCCACAATCTCGAATGTGTTTGGATCGAACTTGTATACATCGGCCCAGAACTTCAACGCACCGTTTGCCTTTGGCTTCTTGGTATCATAGTGGAATGAATATGCCTTTGGAGATGACGATGTTGTTGTAAGTGGATCGTAGTATACGAAGTGATTATCATCGGGAACAATGAATGTATAGTTTGCATCCATTGCAAGCAGATAGTAGTCATAACGCAACTGACTGATTACATTACGCATGACACCCATATTGTCAAAAACAAGAGTTGGAGCAGAAACCGCCTGATATGCACCCGGACCGAACACGCTGTTCAATATATAAATAACACCGTTGTTTGCAATAACGCATTCGTCCACATGGTTTTCGGTAATATTCATCAACTCGTTGGCATCGTCCGTAATCTTGTCGAACTTGCTCAATACAGTCTTAGAGAAAGAAGACTTCATCAAGTTGTTCAAGAATGGAGCAATGTTCTTTTGTGGCACACTGTCAAGTGCCGACAACAGACTCTCAATATCATTAACCTCGACATTTGGAGCAAAACGAGCAAGCAGGAAGTGGCCTGCGCTGTCGGGGTTTGCAAAGTATTCATACAGAACCTCATCGGCGGGCACGAACATCGCTGCCATATCCTCGGCCATTGACGAAGATGCACCAAGATTGTTCTGGCCCGGGTCGAGGTTAAGTCTCTCCTCGGCCGATGGATTGCAGTTCGCACTCACGAGCATTGGATGAGAGTTATATGAGTCTGTAAAATATTTGAGTTTGAAAACGCTGTCGTTTGTCTTGTAATATGCATTGAACTCTTTTGTAAGAGCATCATCATATACTGGCACACAGAAACGATCAAGCAAGTGGCTGAAGATCCTGGTATCGGGATGCTTGCGCAACTCATCTGCCATATTCGACGGAGGCAACAGAAGATCATCCATGCGGTAGATATAACCGTTCTTACAAGTGATGGTCAATGTATCGTCCGAATAAGAACCGGTATTCACATCACTTGAAACGACCTTGTTGCCATATATGAAGGCATCACCATTGACAAATGTCTTCTTAACCTCCCCCTTCTTGGCAAATAGGAACTCAATATCTCTAGTCTCAATATTGTTCTTTCTCAAATAGTCGCTAAGGAAATGCACCATCATTGCTCTTGAGCCATCCATTGCAAGGCGCATGTCATCGTTTCTTTCGTTACCACGCAAAACATCCCAGTATTTGTTGTATGTAGGCCATGTTGCGTGCTGTTCAAGTTTTTCCGCGTAGGATGAGTAGAGGGGGATTGAATCTACAACCTTTGATGAAGACCAACGACGGAGACAGGTACCCTCCTGATTTGTCTGGACACCTGTGCTTGAAAGCATGTCGAGCAACATGGCATTGTCGAGCATTGAGCTGTAGAGAATAGTCTTCATCTGCGCCTTTGTCATCTCGCCAACACTTGTCACACCCCATACATTGTTACCGCCGTTAAAGAAGCGTTCAAATGCAGCATCATCGGCTACAAAAAGAGTCTTGCTACCAGTGTGTGCAAGTGATTCCTTTTCGCCCAAACTGTCAATTATGGCAACATAGTTGGCATAAGTGTGGTTCGGAGTTCCCTGCTTGAGGAAATCATAGACACTTGCTCCCAACCACTCAGGGTCTCCCGGGTCATCATAAGGATAATCATCGAGCCAATCCTTACAAGACTGAAGAGAACCGCTGATAAAAAGCATGAACATCGCCAAGACCGATGACACGCCAAATTTAGTTAAACGGTGCTTAAACATAAATACAAAATTATTAATTATTATTTTTTTGTTTTTTTAAACATTTCGCGCCGAGGCATAATTACCCCATAGTTAACATGCAAAAATAGGACTTTTAAATAAATATTCGCACAAATATCTGTTTTTTTTCATCTGCAGCACACTTTTTTCACACTTCGAAAAACAAAACTCCCGTTTTTCCACCTAAACTGCAGAAAAACGGGGGCCTTGGCTCTATTTTGCTTTTTAACAAATGTTTGTTAAATTATTACTTTAAACCATGAGAATATTTAACATTTACAGCGCCACCTTTTACAACTTCAACAAACTCGTGCGGGGTGATGGTAACCGGTTCAACCATGAATTCCGGCACATTATACGAGCGATCAAAGAAGTCATAGAACTCACTCTCCTTCTGTGGCAAAAGGAAGGCCTTGTCACTTGTACCGTCTCCGTTCATATGAGCTATATAAAGACGGCTATAGTTGGTATCGTCGCGGCGGCTTGCGAAAAGAATCCATTTGCCAGAACTGCTCCACGAGTGATAACTCTCAGGGAATGAAGAATTTGCAGCATCCAAAGGCCAATACTTGCCTGTTGCAAGTTCAAGAACATAAAGATCGGCATCCTTGTGCCAAATGTGGAAACAGCCATACTCGGCCAAAGCAAACAACAGGTAGCGACCGCAAGGAGATACACGCGGAAACGTCGCGCTCTTACCAAGTTTTGACGCAGCAAAAACAGTTTCCACAGCACCGAATTCACCCGTCTCGGGATTCCATGAACGGCGCAGAATATCATACTTCACATCCTTATAGTTACGTATCATATTCTCAACATGCGGTACACTCTTGCTCACCGGGAAATAGGCCGAACAGTAGTAGAGAGTCTCGCCATCGGGCGACCATGCCGGGAACACCTCAAGACAATCGGGGTCGTTCGCAACATGTGCCACAATCTCTTTCGTCGGATCATAAATTATGACATCACTGGCCTGGTCCTGGACCTCAACTTTGTTGGGATTCTTGGTGTGGAATATCTGGCCGGTATTGTTTACCGAGTAGGCAACAACATCGTACTTGGGGTTGAAGAAAGGATAAACTCCGGCCGAAATGGTCGAATCGGTTTTCATGTTTACCTTCTTCATCTTGCCGTTATGCACAAACACGGTTCCGCCCAAATGCTGGCGCACATGAAACTGCATGTTGTCTGTCTTATAATTCTTGTAGGCATGACAATTTATGCATTGGCCATCGGGTTCTGATGAGACTAGTTTATTGCTGTATATGACATCCTCGTCATAGTTTGACAGATTACGCTGCGAGATTGTAAGTTTTTCGTATGCCACATACGAAGGCGGAATGAGCCTGTATGAGATATACGGGTCTATGCTGTCGCCTGACACATTTATGGAGAACGGCTTATACCCCTTCCATTTGCCACCATCGTTGGCAAAGACCTCTACCTTCACCGCCATGCCCACAGCCTGCGACAATAGCGATTTCCAGTCACTCATAGAGGGGGCAACCTCTTTTCCTGCATACACAAAGGATTTACCACCGACAGTAAAGCGAGTAACGACATCGGAACATTGTTCTTCAACCCTGAATGTGAGTGGCGCTATGTTACATGGAACTGTAACATCGGTGTAGTCGGGATAGATTGCCGGAGCTGAATCCACTTTAGTATATTTTTCAGGCACCGTTGGAGTTTTTTCGGAGCATGCAAGTAAAGCCAGCAAGCCAACCGCAAGAATATATTTGGACAAACCTTTCATAATTGACAGATTTTCGTTCACTAATTGGTTTTTATGTTACGCACAAAGAAATAGAAATAGAAATATGTATTTCCAAAATCGGGCTTGAAATATGGAGCCATCTGTTCCTCATTCTTTCCCTTATGCTGCGAAACACGCGACATAAAAGATTTCATTTTTGCTTCTACGCCCCTGGACACAAACCTATCAAGAAAAGCTTGAGGTATTTGCGTCTTGCCCTTATCAAGATTCATAAACAGCAATACCGCCTCCTGATAATGTACAGGGAGTTTTTTACTGGATGGAGCATCCATATAGAAATTATTGACATAATATTCAAGCAAAGACCAGAATGCACGGGAGTCCTTACGCGTGAGCGCCGACACTAATGCTGCATCAGCATAGGTACGCGACATCTCTTCCGGAATATTTGTAAGATTCTTCGTCAAATAAGCCTCGACATACGATTCATCAACATCAAGTGCATCATCGTAACAAGACATCTCCAAAGGCATGGCAAAGGCTTTTTCTTTTTTTATCAGCATTGTATCATTGATGTAGCGCTCCATATCACTTGCCCAACCAGCATAATATTTTGTACGCTTGAGAATATTTATATATCTCTCGGCGAGTCTATATTCGCCGGACAGCAACATTGAGCGGACAGCATGCTTAAGATACTCCACCCTCCAGCCATACTCCACAGCATCCTCAACGCACCAGCGATAGCAGAAGTTAAACTTGCCATATTGATAATATGCCATTTTTCCACCAGTCTGGGCCAAACGCACAGGTATCGGTGCCTCAATATCTGCACTTCCTTCGGGGAAAGTAAAAAGTTTATCTCCAGAACGACCAAGCTTCAACAATGCAATATTCTTGTTCATGACCACCTGTCGGGTTGGTTCATCTGTTTCCTTGGCAAGTTTGGCCACCAGTTTCCAATCCTCGTCCCACATTGCCTTGTTCTGCTCATTCTCTATGCGGAAATTCTCATTGTCATACCAGAAAAAATATGAAAAAACAGCAAGTAATGCAGCAACAACAACCGATACGGCATAAGGCAAGTACTTTGCCACCATGGTTTGCCGCGGTGTCATAAAAGTAAATAGAGGAGTTATTGCCAATATGCCATAAGCAACAAGCAGCAACCAGAACGGCAACCAATATATCTCGACATTATACCACATAGTTCTGTCGGTCATGGACAAAGAGAATGGAGCCGGTTTAAAACCGACTTCCTCTACACGCAATGCCGATGTATGCCCGTCGCTAAACGATGGAGTTTGACCACCCTTTATCACGCCGTCGCCATAACCAGCAACAAACAAAGGTTGAATATCCTTGCTCAACACTGCATTGCTGTCAAAAACCAGCAAATTGACAAGACCAAAGAGTTGCGACTTATCCTCAACCCCTGATTTCATCTTCATAACCGCACAACGGGTATGTCCCTCGGATTTGGAAGAGGCTAAACCAACCGAATACATCAAACCATCTTGCCCTTGTGCCACATCCCAAACCAAATATTTACCGGTATTGGTTTTAAATGCCACGAATTCCTTCACATCAGATTCAGATTCACAAACGAATTGTCCGGCTTGAGGTATTTTCCCATTCCTGACAGCCAAGGTGATACTGTCACCGACCTGTCTAAGATAATATTCCGCACCATCTTTTCCAACAAATGTAAAGGTGTATCTTTTCCCGTCCAAGGGTCTGTTAATATTTTCACTCGCAAATAAATCATCTTTTGCAGACCTTATTGCCTTGTTGGAAAAACTGGCATCAACATTCAGTTTAAACTTGGTCAATTCCCTATCCACAGGATATCCGACCTTGCCATTCACACCACGAATGACAGACACGACATTCTCCTTCTCTTCATTGTCGGGAATATGATCACCCTTCCATTGGGACACAGGCAAGCCAGCTGTGAGCATTTCGTCTCTTGGAACGGTTGTATAGTCTGCATAATACGACTCTGGAACATGATGATACATCACCGCTGATACAACTACAGTTGCCGATGAAAAGACGATTTTTTGCCATGTCCTATTATTTCCTAACGACAAGCATAAAGAGTGGACTGCAATGACCACACCCGACACAATTGCATAGACGCCAAAGTATGGATAAGCAAAATACATCCAGGCCGCAACAAGAACGGGTTTTAGATAAATATGCGATTTCTTCACAACCCAAGCCGCAAGCAACGAGAATATAACACCAACTAAAGCGACATAATAGAACCCAGGAACTTTCAAATAGAAAATCCAGTAACCTAGCTGGGTGTTGGAGGCTAATAAAGCCGCTACCGGAATCATTGCCAACGGCCTTAATTTACGGGAAATGTCGAAAACTTTGTATGTAAGCCAATATACCAGGAATAGAAGCAATACATAGATTGTTGCTCCCATCACTGGATTATGGAAGAATTGCACAAGATAGCTTGCAATATATGACAGGAAACCAGCCGGAGCCGACATCATCTCCTCATAGAAGAGATCGTCATATAAAAAGACTGACAACTCGTTGACGCGGAACAACAGAGCCTGCTCGTTAAATACGAGGGCTGCCCAAACAACTACCAAAGAGATTATTGCATACAAGTTCGCAAGGAGCAAATTCGGCAACTTAAGAATCCAAGCATTCCATTTATCTGCCAACGACTTAACCGAACGACCTGCCGCGGGTTGTGGTTCTTGAGGTGTATGTTTGTGCTGGTGGTTTTTATCTTTCATATAACAGACTTTTTATTTCACGAAAAAAGGTTCCGCCCCGCCCTGTCGAGCAGATAGTGGTCGAGCAGCACCAATGCAGTCATAGCCTCGACAACCGGAACAGCGCGTGGAACGACGCAGGGATCGTGACGGCCACGCGAGAGCAATGTTGTCTCAGTTCCATCCTTTGTTACCGTAGGTTGTTCCATTAATAGCGTTGCCACAGGCTTGAATGCAACCCTAAAATAGATATCATTACCATTGGATATGCCGGCCTGTATGCCTCCACTGTTATTTGTACGGGTTGCAATCCTACCGCCTTCATTGCAGAAAGTATCATTCTGCTGCGAACCGCGACCGGTTGATGCTGCAAAGCCGTTGCCATAGTCAAATCCCTTCGCTGCATTGATCGAGAGCATTGCCGATGCAAGCGAAGCCGAGAGTTTGTCATAAAGCGGCTCACCCAAACCAACCGGAACACCCTTCGCCACACATGTAACAACGCCACCTACAGTGTCACCGGCGCGTTTCACCTCCATAATCAGCGACTCCATAGCAGCTGCAGCCACAGCATCGGGACAACGCACGGCATTATTCTCGGCATGCGACAAATCATATGCAGTGTAGCCCTCGGCAAGAGAGATTTCACCGACACGCGAGGTATAGGCAACGACACTGATGCCCAACTGTTTCAACGCAAGTTTTGCCAAAGCACCGGCACATACACGCACAGCGGTCTCACGCGCCGAAGAGCGGCCGCCACCACGGTGGTCGCGTACGCCATACTTGCAATCATACACATAGTCGGCATGCGACGGACGGTAAGTGTCGCGCAAATTGTCGTAGTCGCCACTACGATTATTATTGTTCATGATAGTAAAAGCAATGGGCGTACCAGTGGAACGACCTTCGAAAACACCCGAGAGGAACTGCACCTCATCGGCCTCATTGCGCGAAGTGGTTATTGCACTCTGCCCCGGACGGCGACGTGCCATCTCACTGCGGATAAACTCCTCATCTATTACCACACCTGCCGGATAGCCGTCGAGCACACCACCGATAGCCACGCCGTGCGACTCACCAAAAGTAGTAAGACGCAAAAGTTTGCCAATACTATTCATACCCAGCTACCCTATTAGTGACAGCAACCGCCTTCACAGCCACCATCGCCGCCACAGCTGCCGCCATTGCAGCCGCTGCAACCGCCACCACAGCTGCAAGATGCTTTCAATGAATCATAGAATTTCTTCAACTCGGACTCCTTTGCTGGGCGTGACTCAACCACACTGCCCACGAACTGCAGATCGCAGCCGGCAAGCGGATGATTGAAATCCATGACAACCTTCAATGGAGTAACCTCCTTGACTGTACCAAGGATAGGAGAGCCGTCGGCACGCATCATCTCAACGACATTGCCAGCGTAAATGTGTGCAGAATCAAACTTGCCGTCGATAGTAAATACCTCACGGTCAAAGTCCTGTACATGATCAGGATCATACTCGCCGTATGCATCTGCGAAAGGAATTGTAAAGTCAAACTCATCGCCCTTCTTCAAGTTCTTGAGGTTATCCTCAAAGGCATCGAGTGTATAGCCAACGCCTGTCAGGAAGGCAAAAGGCTGTTCGCGTGTTGTCTTCTCTACCTCTTCACACTCACCGTTACGGTGTGACAAAAGTGTATATGCCACACGCAGATATTTGTTTTCGTTTTCCATTGTTTATTGTGTTTTGATTATATGCCAATTTGTGCAAAGATATACAAATTGTAACCAAAAAGGCAACGCATGGACGAAAAAAATAAAAAAACACACATTATAAATAAATGTGGTGCATTATTGACTCAAAAAACACGCGGTTTATAAAACCTTTTGTTATCTTCGCAAAGACATATTACAACACAGAATGAAATTGAAGAACATAATATCGTATCTGTTGATTATGGCGACAATAATCACAGTAGGCTGCAATGACAAGGCGACCAAAGAAACAAAGACGCAGTTGATTGCTAAAGAGGGAATGCAGTTGATAAAGAACGGCAAGCCCTATCGCTACATAGGTACAAACATGTGGTATGCCTCCATTTTGGGTTCTACCGGTGAAGGTGGCGACCGCGAGCGCCTGTGCAGGGAACTCGACTACCTGAAGAATATTGGTGTCACAAACCTGAGAATCCTATCCGGCCCCGACGCCGGCAGTTCACTTGCCAACCCGGCAAAACCCTACCTGCAGACTGCACCGGGAGTGCTTGACGAGACCATACTCCAGGGACTGGACTTTGTAATTGCCGAGCTTGAGAAACGCGGCATGGATGCGGTCATCTACCTGAACAACGCATGGGACTGGAGCGGCGGATACGGTTTCTACCTGAAAGAGTGCGGATATGGAGACTCGCCCAACACCAATGAAGATGGCGGATACAACAGATATGTGGAGTATTGCGCAAACTTCTCGCGTGAGCCGAAGGCTATCGAGATGTACTACGACTACATAAAGAGCATCGTTTCGCGCAAGAACAGCATAACAGGCCGCAACTACAAGGACGAGCCTGCAATTATGGCATGGCAGCTGTGCAACGAGCCGCGTCCTTTTGCAAAGGACAACAAGGTGGCATTTGCTAAGTGGATTTCAGGGGCAGCCGCACTCATAAAGAGCATCGACCCCAACCATCTTGTCTCAACCGGAAGCGAAGGATATATCGGTTGCGAGGTCGATATGGAGCTATGCAAGGAGATACACGCCGACAAGAACATCGATTACCTGACGATTCATATATGGCCGGTCAACTGGGGATGGGCACCACGCTCCAACCCCGACAGCGGAATTGAAAACGCCTGCATTGAGAGCGGCAAGTATATTGCCGAGCACATTGAACTTGCCAAACAGCTTGACAAACCGCTTGTAATCGAGGAGTTCGGTTACTCGCGCAAGGACAACCTTTCGGGCACCGGCATACCCACAGACAGCCGCGACACATTCTACCGTTACATTTTCGAGCAGGTAAAGGAGAGTGCAACAAATAACGGAACAATTGCAGGATGCAACTTCTGGGGATGGAGTGGAAGCGGACGCCCACGCGACCTCGTGTGGCAACCCGGTGACGACTATCTGTGCGACCCACCGCACGAGCCACAGGGATGGTATTCGGTCTTTGACAACGACGATACCACAATAAGCATCATCGAGGAGTATTCAAAAGCAATAACAAAATAAAAACTTATAACAGCTATGTACAAGAAAGACAACCGCATTGTTGCCACACTCGATGCAGGAGGCACAAATTTCGTATTCGGCGCAATGAAAGCCGGCGAGTTCATCATTGACCCGGTATCAGTTCCGGCACAGTCGCATGACCTTGACCTTTGCCTACAGAACATGGTCAACGGTTTCCAGCAAGTATTTGACAAACTGGACGAGAAGCCCGTTGCCATCAGCTTTGCATTCCCCGGCCCCGCCGACTACCCCAACGGCATCATCGGCGGTTACCTGCCCAACTTCCCATCGTTCCGCGATGGTGTTGCATTGGGTCCATTCCTTGAAGGCAAGTTCGGTGTTCCCGTGTTCATCAACAACGACGGCGACCTGTTTGCATACGGCGAGGCGCTCTGCGGCATGCTGCCCGAAATCAACAGCCGTCTGAAGGAACTCGGCTCAACAAAGCAGTACAAGAACCTTCGGCTACACTCTTGGTACAGGTTTCGGCATCGGTGTCGTTATCGACAACAACCTGAACCGCGGCGACAACTCATGCGTTGAGACATTCTGCCTGCGTCACAGGGACATGCCCGATGTAATTGTTGAGGATGGCGTTGCAATCCGCGCAGTCTGTCGCGTATATGGCGAGCAGAGCGGCAACCCCGACCACGGCCTCACTCCAAAGGACATCTGCGAAATAGCCGACGGCACACGCGAGGGTAATCAAGCTGCAGCCAAGGAGGCTTTCGCATCACTTGGTCGCGTAGCAGGTGCTGCGATCTCTACAGCCGTGACAATCATCGACGGTCTCGTTGTAATAGGTGGTGGCGTGTCGGCTGCAAGCCGCTGGATTATGCCTGCACTGCTCGAGGAGATGCGCTCAAAACTACGCACTCTTGGTGGCGACGAGGTCAACCTTGTACAGATGAAGGTCTACGACCTGGAAAATGCCGATGAATTCGAGCTTTTTGCAAAGGGAGAGACCAAGAAAGTGAAAGTTTATGGCGAGGAGAGATATGTAGACTACGACTGCCAGAAACGCGTTGGTATCGCAATTTCAAAACTTGGTGCAAGCAAAGCCGTATCGGTTGGTGCATACGCTTTCGCACTCAGCGAACTCGACAAGAAACAGGCATAATAAATGGATATTATGATGAGAAAAATCATATCGTCACTACTGTTGCTGCTTGCCCCCGTTGTGGCAACGGCACAGAAACCCACCGACCTGGTG
>JAFOCD010000190.1 GCA_017381475.1 Bacteroidaceae bacterium | reverse complement strand
GTGGAAATTTGGGAACCATCAAAAAGCAGCCTGAAAGTGTTAAATTTTAGAATGTATTGATAATTAAAGGTTTATATTTGGTTATTTCTGAATAGTTTTGGTTGTTTAGGGCTTCTAAATACATTTATAGAACGCATAATCTCCAATGCTTATAACGCTGTTAGGGATTTCAATGCTTGTAAGCCCGGTGCAACCTTCGAACGTTGAACTTTCAATGCTTGTAACGCTGTTAGGAATTGTAATACTTGTAAGGCCGGTGCATTCATAGAACGCACCATATTCAATGCTTGTTACGCTGTTGGGGATTTCAATGCTTGTAAGCCCGGTGCAACCAACGAACGCATAACTCGCAATACCCCAAGTTCCATCCTTTATAGTAATTGATGTATTTGAAGGCATTGTACCTTTGTATTCATAAAGCACTTTTCCTGCATATACTACACCGTCAGGTTGGTTATTATACCAAGCAGTACCACTGAACGCACCATATTCAATGCTTGTAACGCTGTTAGGAATTTCAACACTTGTAAGCCCGGTGCAATCATAGAACGCATTACTTCCAATGCTTGTAACGCTGTTAGGAATTGTAATACTTGTAAGGCCGGTGCATTCATAGAACGCATTGTATCCAATGCTTGTTACGCTGTTAGGTATTGTAATGCTTGTAAGCCCGGTGCAACCATAGAACGCATAACTCGCAATACCCCAAGTTCCATCCTTTATAGTAATTGATGTATTTGAAGGCATTGTACCTTTGTATGTATAAAGCACTTTGTCTGCATATACTACACCATCAGGTTGGTTATTATACCAAGCAGTACCACTGAACGCATTGTATCCAATGCTTGTAATGCTATTAGGTATTGTAATGCTTGTAAGACCGGTGCAATGATAGAACGCCTCGTATCCAATGCTTGTTACGCTGTTAGGAATTGTAATGCTTGTAAGCCCGGTGCAACCAGCAAACGCATGATCTCCAATGCTTGTAACGCAATACGCAGTACCACTATAAGTAACACTCTCCGGTATTACCACACTGCCGGTGTATTCGTCATCATCATAATAACAAGAATCTCTATAAGTAACCTCAACAGTCTTGTCAGTTTCTGACAAAATGTTGTAATAAATTCCACCCACCTCAAAGTCGTGGGCTGCCACCGCTGTTGCACACAGCATTAGCAATGCTGTGAATAGATGTTTTAGATGTTTCATAATTATTTTATTTAAGATGATTATTTATTTTTTTATTTCCGGGTTTCTCCAAACAATATCATTATAGTACTTTGGCTTTGCAGGAATTTCCTCCCCGGCTGGTTTGAAGCGGAATCGTTCCCAAGCCTCATACTTTAGCAGTTCTTTGACAGCCTGGCAATGGTCGGTAAGCCCGGCTACCTCGCGAGGCAAAAGAACAATATTTCCCACGCTTGTGTGGTAACGGGCATTAGAACAGGTATCAGGCCAAATGTGGCAAGCCTCGTAGCCACGGAACAACCGTTTTGAAGTTGTGTATATGCCATAATGTTTCAACCCCTTGAGTACAGCGGTCTTGATTGCTCTGTTTGCATAGGTGTTATCATCGAGACGAACTCCACTTTCATATTCTTCTTTCTTACCATCCTTTGCTCGCTTGACAGTATAGTGATACCAGGCACCAAATTCATTGCCACCTTGTTTTTGATTCTCGACCGAACCTTCATCGCCGTTTTTTACTTTATCGAAGATTTCCTTTGAGCAGAATACAGCTGATTGTGCAACAAGTTGACAAGCAAAAAGGTCGAAATTCTTGATGTTGATTGATTTTAGATTTATTGAGGAGTTGGTAATACCACAGACGAAATCGCCCAGCCTCATCAATCCGGTTTTCCATTGAGGATGTGCTTGTTTCCCCGAATGTGCACTGAAATACTCCTCAAACGAGTTGGAAAGTGAGTTGATAGGTTCTTCAGTTGCGATTGCTTTTTTCAACCATTCACAAGTCTGTCCTTCATTGGCTTTCTCCAATGACCTGACATAAGAGAGATAACTTTTCTGTGACTTTGAATTTACTGTAGCACACCGTCTCAAGTATGCTTCATAATCGCTCAGAATTTTTTCTAAATTGTTTTCCATAAGATTATATTCGGTCTTTTTAAAACATATATAATCTCACCTCTATGCAATAAAAAAAGACGTGAGACTTGCTGTCTTACGTCCACATATCTTAGGCATCGCCAAACGCCTTAACCAAATGAACAATGAAGAAACAATATTCCCACGCCGTGGAATATACACATAGCCTATGCGTAGAACACGCATAGACGGTATATACACAGAATGAGCATTGATTGCTCCAGTCCTTGGTTTAAAATTTTGGCGAATTTAAGATATAGACTTAAAACAAAATGCTTTACATAACTTGTGGATTTCTCCCCACAAGCATTGCAAAAGTAATCAATTTTTCACAATCAATGCTCAAAGGGGAATATATTTCTTCATTTATAATGTAGTATGTGATACTGCCTTATGGATTTTTTCGTATCTTCGCGTAATTATTGCACCGAAAATATAGGTAATAACGTAATAGTTGACCCAGAACTTCTAAATCTAGAAACTTTTGTCATATCGAGCGTATGCGAGATATCTCAAATACAGTTTACAGAGATCCCTCACACAAGGTTCGGGATGACATTATGCCGGTGCTATATTATTACAAAAACATATACGAAATTTATGGCCGAAAAAGAAGCTGCTCTTACCCCCATGATGCGCCAGTTCTATGAACTCAAGGCAAAGCACCCCGATGCTGTGCTGCTGTTCCGTTGTGGCGACTTCTATGAAACATACTGTTCCGATGCCGTTGTGGCCTCGGAGATTCTTGGCATAACACTCACCAAGCGCTCAAACGGCAAGAGCGACGCTTCAAAAGCCATAGAGATGGCGGGATTCCCCTTCCACGCACTCGACACCTACCTTCCCAAACTGGTGCGTGCCGGCAAGCGCGTGGCTATTTGTGACCAGCTCGAGGACCCCAAGATGACCAAGAAGCTTGTGAAGCGTGGTATAACAGAACTTGTTACCCCTGGTGTCTCAATCAATGATAATGTGTTGGATTACAAGGAAAATAACTTTCTGGCGGCTGTACATTTTGGCAAGCCAATGTGTGGAGTCTCTTTCCTTGATATTTCAACAGGAGAGTTTCTTGTAGCAGAGGGAACATTCGACTATGTTGAAAAACTATTGATAAATTTCCGCCCGAAAGAGGTACTTGTGGAGCGTGGTCTTAAAGGTCGTTTCAATGATTGTTTCGGTTCAAAATTCCTTACATTCGAGCTTGATGACTGGGCTTTCACCGACGAGTTTGCACACGAGAAACTGACAAAGCACTTTGAGACAAAGAACCTCAAGGGATTCGGCATCTCGCACCTGCGCAGTGGAGTGGTGGCTGCCGGTGCAATCCTGCACTATCTTGAGGTGACATTGCACACACAGATTTCACATATACGCAACATCTCACGCATTGAAGAGGAGCGTTATGTGCGTCTTGACAAATTCACTATACGCAGTCTTGAACTCTTGGGTAGCATGCACGATGGCGGCTCGTCACTCTTGTCGGTGATTGACAAAACATTGACTGCTATGGGTGCACGCCTTTTGAAGCGTTGGATGGTGTTCCCCCTCAAGGATAAAAAGCCTATTGAGGAGCGTCTCGATATTGTGGAATACTATTTCCGCGAGCCATATTTCCGTGAACTCATTGAAGATCAATTGCACCAGATAGGTGACCTTGAGCGTATTATAGCAAAGGTTGCAGCAGGTCGTGTTTCTCCTCGTGAACTGGTTCAGTTGAAACTTGCATTGCAGGCTGTTGAGCCAATAAAAGTGGCTTGTGAGAATGCCGGTAATGATGTCCTCAAAAAGATTGGTGCACAGCTCGACTGTTGTGCCGAAATCCGTGATAGGATAGCTAGGGAGATTGTTCCTGAGCCTCCATTGTTGCTTAACAAGGGTGGAGTAGTGGCTGATGGTGTCAATGAACAACTCGATGAGTTGCGCCAGATTGCTTATAATGGAAAGGATTATCTGTTGCAGTTGCAGCAGCGCGAGAGTGAGCGTACGGGTATTCCAAGCCTCAAGATTTCGTTCAATAATGTATTCGGTTACTACATTGAGGTTCGTAACACTTACAAGGACAATGTTCCTGCCGACTGGATACGCAAGCAGACACTTGTGAATGCCGAGCGTTACATTACTCAGGAATTGAAAGAGTATGAGGAGAAAATCCTTGGTGCCGAGGAGAAAATCCTTTCGCTAGAGACCAGGATATACAACGACCTGATTGCTGATTTGGCATCGTATATCCCTTCAATCCAGGTAGATGCAACTCACCTTGCAAGGCTCGATGTGTTGCTTTCTTTTGCGAATATATCGCGTGCATACAAGTATATTCGACCAGTCATAAGTGAAGAGGATGTGCTTGATATCAAACAGGGACGTCACCCGGTAATCGAAAGGCAGATGGCGATAGGGGAGAGTTACATCCCTAATGACCTTTATCTCGATAATGAAAAGCAGCAGATAATAATTGTAACCGGTCCTAATATGGCAGGTAAATCGGCTCTGTTGCGCCAGACTGCACTTATTACTCTCATGGCTCAGATTGGTTGTTTTGTGCCTGCAGAAAGCGCTGTGATTGGTCTTGTAGATAAGATATTCACTCGTGTGGGTGCAAGCGACAATATATCGGCAGGTGAATCAACCTTTATGGTTGAGATGACCGAGGCTGCCAATATATTGAACAACCTTTCGGGTCACAGTCTTGTATTGTTCGATGAGCTTGGACGCGGAACATCAACATATGATGGTATGTCAATAGCATGGGCTATCGTTGAGTATATACACGAATATTCAAAGGGTAGGGCGCGTACTCTTTTTGCAACCCACTATCACGAGCTCAACGAGATGGAGAAGAGTTTCCCTCGCATAAAGAATTTCAATGTTTCGGTGCGTGAGATTGACGGCAAGGTCATCTTCATGCGCAAGCTTATGCCGGGTGGCAGTGAACACTCGTTCGGTATTCATGTTGCCAAGCTTGCAGGTATGCCAAAAAGTATTGTAAAACGCTCGGAGCAGATACTCAAGAAGCTCGAGGCAGGCAACAACAGGGGTGAACTTAAAAGTGCTCCTACGGCAGAAATAGCAGATAGCCGCGAGGGTATGCAGCTCAACTTCTTCCAGCTCGATGACCCAGTACTCTCACAGGTAAGGGATGAGATTCTGGGTATCGATGTCAATAACCTTACACCGCTTGAGGCACTGAATAAGCTCAACGACATCAAGCGAATTGTAAAGGGTAAATAATTTGAACAAACTTGCATAAAAGCTGTTAATAGTTCTATATGAATTATTAACAGTTTTTTTATGGATAAGAAATTCTTGACAAACGAAGTGGGTGCACTTGTACCCGACAACACAAACTCACTTACG
>JAFOCD010000189.1 GCA_017381475.1 Bacteroidaceae bacterium | reverse complement strand
TTATGGACAGAACGCCATTCCATTCGACCTTCTAATTGACCTCAACGGTCTCTCTACGCTCGACAAGCTGCACTACCTTGGACGTGAGGATAGCGGTAACGGTACCATCACAAAGGCCACCATCAGCTACAGCACCAACAAAGAGGCATGGAGCGAGCCTGTTGCAGTCGAGTGGGCACGCACACCCGACACAAAGGAGTTTACCTTCGACGGTAATCCAAAGGCACGCTACATCAAGATAAGCGTATCGGAGGCCGCCGGCAACTTCGGTTCAGGTCGCGAGATGTACATCTTCAAGGTTGCAGGCAGTGAAACATTCCTCTCGGGCGACATCAACAAGGACAAGAAAGTTGACGAGAATGACCTCACATCATATCTCAACTACAACGGCTTGCGCAAGGGAGACAGTGACTTCGAGTACGTGAGCATTGGCGATGTAAACGAGAACAATCTCATTGACGCATATGACATCTCTGTTGCAGCGACACGCATCGGCGACGGCGTATATGAGCGTCCCGAGAACACTATTGCCGGCAACATCACAATCGCTGCCGACAAGAAGAGCTACAAGGCAGGCGAGGAGGTTGTGATAACAATCAGTGGCAAGGGTCTTGCTAATGTGAACGCATTCAGCCTTGCATTGCCATACAACCCTGCAGAGTACGACTATGTAGGTATTGAAGCAACCGGTACTGGCAGCATGGCAAACTACAGCAAGAACCGTATGCACACCAACGGTGAGACCATTGTTTACCCGACCTTCGTCAACGAGGGCAACCAAAACACAGTAAACGGTGACGTTGAACTTGTCAAGGTAACCCTGAAGGCAAAGAAGAATGTCAAGTTCAACATCAAGGCTGTGGACGGCGTAATCGTTGACAAGCACTTGAACACTGTAAAGTTCTGATAAACAAATACCCAGATTGTCTTCGGGCTGCCCGAAGACAATCTTCAAAACAAAAACATTAACCATAACACTACAAGCCTATGAAAAGATTTACTCTTATTTTTTCGCTAATGATGACAATGTTCACCGCTGCTATGGCACAGGAGAGCGTTGATTTCTCAACCGGTACATTGGATGGCCAATGGGGAGACAAAGAGACCCGTTCTATTTGGACCAGTGCCAATGGCCTGCAGATTGTTTCAACCGATGCCAATGGCAATGAGGTCGGTTCAATGAAATACTACAGCAACAGATTCACATTGTACATTAACGAGGGTGTTGCGACACCAATCAAGTACACAATCACAGTGCCCGAGGGCTACAGCCTCACCGAGATGAAGGTGAAGAACTCTACCAAGAGCCACGATGCACACATTGACTATGACTGGAGCAGTTATTCTTTGTACAACACTACAGCCGAGAAGACAATCCAGTTTGTAGAGGGTGTGAATGAGTTCTTCCTCTATGGCCAGGTTGGCCGCACCATCTATGTGACATCACTGACAATCACCAAGACCGGTGGCGAGGAGACAGGCATCAATGAGGTGAAAGGTGAGAACGACGAGGTAAAAGCAATCTACGACCTCACAGGCCGTCGCATCAACGAGATTGCAGGCCCCGGCATCTACATTGTTGGCGGCAAGAAGGTCTTTGTGAAATAACACACAGAACAAAGCAGAGATATGGTCTACAAATATGACGGAATAGACATAAACATAACCATACAGGGCACCGGCGAGCCGGTGTTCCTGTTGCATGGTTGGGGCTGCACGGGCGAGATATTCAAGAACATCGCCCAGGTGCTTTCAACCGCATATACGACCTACAGTTTCGACTTCCCGGGATTCGGTGCTTCACAGGAGCCCACAGCAGTCTGGGGTGTCGAGGAGTACACACGCATGGTTGAACAGTTTGCCAAGGACAACGGCATTGAACGCCCTGCCCTTGTGGGACACTCGTTCGGTGGCCGTGTGAGCATTGTATATGCGTCGCGTAACGCGGTGAGCCGTGTGGTACTTGTCGATGCCGCAGGCATAAAGCCAAAAAGACCATTCAAATACTACTGGAAGGTATACACCTTCAAGACCATGAAATGGCTGTGCAACACATTCCTTCCCAAGGCAAAGGCACAGGCTATCATTGACAAACGACGCAAGGGGGCAGGCTCGAGCGACTACAACAACGCCTCGCCCAAGATGCGCGCCATACTGTCAAAGGTTGTGAACGAGGATCTGAAGCACCTGATGCCAAGCATCAAGGCGCCTACCCTGCTCTTCTGGGGCAACCTTGACACGGCAACGCCGCTGAGCGATGCCAAGACCATGGAGAAACTCATCCCCGATGCCGGACTTGTTGTGGCACACGGCACAGGACATTTCTCTTTCCTTGAAAACCCGGGACTCTTTACCGCTGTAATGAAAAACTTCTTCAAGATTAAATAACATGCTACACTTCGCCATCAAATATGCCATAGCGGCAATGCTATTCTTCCTGATGATTGCCAAGTACGACATCCACATGTTCCAGTTGAGTTCGTACCGCAACAGCCGCTATTTCCGTTGGCTCATCCCGGGCAACATAC
>JAFOCD010000188.1 GCA_017381475.1 Bacteroidaceae bacterium | reverse complement strand
TATTTGTTAAATGGTGAAAAAAGTTCTACTTTTTGTTGAAAATTATATAAAATACAAGTATCTTTGCAGGCTATTATGTACATAGGCGCGTAGTGCCCGCGCTTCACGCGCATGAGTATGCGCATGCACAAGGCGGGATGCTGCACCAAAATACCATAAACGAAAAGGAAAAATAAAAACATAAAAACCAAATGAAAACAAAAAGATTATTTCTTTGTTTGATGCTTCTCCTTATGAGCGCATCATCAGCTTGGGCCGATAAGTACTACAGGGTTGGTGGGCGTGACAAGGATGGCCTGGAAGTCGGTAAAAAGTACATGATTTTCAACACAACCTTTGACGGCACACAAAACCGTAGCGGTTTCTTGTACAACATGGGTACCACCTTTGGTCTCAAGCGTTTCACCTCGGTTGACAAATATCTCTGTGGCGAGGCTTTCGTTTTTGAACTTGAAGCTGCCGGTGACGAAGACCCGCACACATTCTACCTAAAGTCTGTTGCCAGTGGCGGTTATATGAACCTCGATGGTCAACAGAGTGTAACTCCCACTGTGCTTAACATTTACACTTGGGACGAGGCAAGGGAAGGTGACGAATATATCGTTAGTACATCGGGTGTGACAATCAACGATAATAACAATATCAAGCAGGCCTGTGTCAAGTCATATAATTCAGGTTACACTGTCATTACCGAGAATAACATTACATTTGGAAGTAATGCGGTTTATGTCATTGCCAATGAAGACAATAGTTGGTATTTCAATGGCGATGTAGAGGGGTATGCCACTTGGACAGAAGGCCATCCATATGCTTTCTATGAGTGCGTGGAGGCTACGGGAGCCGAGACTTTTGATATTAGTGAACTCCACATTTATAGCCGTGCCGACTTCTATTCGGCTCAGCAAATGTATGGTTACATTACCGATGCTTCTCAAATCACATCATTCCCTCTTGATAGTGAAGGCAAACCATTTGAGGGCGAGGGCGCAATTGCAAATCTCATTGACGGCAACTACAAGTCATACAACATAACAAACTGGCATGACAATTCCGTAACACACTATTACCAGATAGATCTTGAGACAAGTGTTGAGAGCCTGCGTCTTTATATGGCAAGCCGTTCCGACAAAAAGCATGCTCCTGTAGTGTATGAACTATGGGCCACCAACGACCCGGCAGGTGAGTGGACAAAGATAGACCTTGGCGAGAACAACACTACAACACTTAAGGAAAACCTGGTGTATATTTCGCCAATTATCAATCTTGGCGCAAGCTATCGATATATACGCATTCAGGCTCCCGAAGGCCGAAGCAATTCCGAGCAGTGTCTAGCGCTCTCAGAACTCTATGTCCTCCCTAATAGGGAAGAAATCAACACTGCTATAGCCTATTTTGACCACACACTGCCTGCTGCGGGCACCGAGGCTGTTTACAAGGCTATTATAGACGAGCGTAATGCCAATCCAGTAGCTTCTGCAGTAAAACTCTTCTCGGGTGTGCCTGTTCCCGGTAACAAGTACCGCATCTATGCCGATGCCTATTCCGACGGGGTGTATGTGAACCGCCATGTGAGCATAAACAAGAAAGACGATGTAACCTATGAACTAAAAGCCAATGGTGATTACTACGCGGCTGGTGAAGCACAGGATGCCTTTGAGTGGTATTGCGAAGAATCGAGCGACGGCAAGTTGCTTTTCCGCAATGTCAAATACCCGACATACTATTTGTCGAATTGCACTGTTACTACCGACATCAATTCGTCCGGGTGGAAAATGGAGACAAACAATTCCCAACATAAGGGTGTGCCTTTGAAGAACGGCGATGGGCAATATCTTGCAGTCTTCAACCATGGCGATTACTGGCTGGGTGATGTCAAGAAAGTTATGAATCAAACAGTGACAACTGGAAAATTGGATTATAAGAACACGGCCGATAATGAAAAAGACGATATTGATGCTAATGGTGGTCTTTGTACCGATTTTGTATTTATTCCTGTTGACCTTGATGCCGACGAGGTGCGCCTCACAATCACGGCAAGCGAACTTGCCGACCGTAACTCTGCGCTCTCTGTGGGTGGTACAGTGTATGAACTCCCATTCTCAAGAGTGTTCTACAATGGTGTTCCCGAGATAACAGTCACCTCAACCGCCGGGGATTTCCACGAGCCTACGGGTTTCTACAAAAATGGTGAATCCATTGGTAACACAATTGACAACACGCTTTTCACAAATTCTACATTGAAGAGTGGCGATGTGGTTGAAGTTCGTTTCCAGGTCAATGAAAACAAGTTGCCATCGGTTTCAACAGCGGGTAATATAATCCTTTACCAAATAAAGAACCGTCGCGCCAAAAGTGCGCCGCAGAATGCGGGAATGAGCCGTGTCGGTCTGGATTATGACGACGGGTTTACTTCAATGGAGAAAGGCGGTTACAACTACTATGCTTCGTTCAATACAAAGAACCAGCCAATCGATTTGCTATACAAAGAAAGCGATATTAAGGCTAACTCATTCTTCTACTTCACTAACGACGAGGCTCAGATGGGTGAGAACTACATGGTATATATCAATAGTGCCATAACAACATTCCGTTGCAACAAACCCAACGAATGGACTGCGGGTGGCTCGTTGCACTACATTCAGCCAAATGCTGTGCGCGGTGATACCTACGGTTTCGCAATAACCCGTACAAAACTCGATGGCTCAAATGATCCCTATAGTGGCTGGAATGCACATTATGGCGAAGCCGGTGCTACAGCTGTTGAGCACTACGACGAAGATGAAAACTCGGCCTGGGAGTTTGTGCAGGTGGATGATGTTGTCGCAACAGAAAAGCTTACCTTATATATAAAGGAGCCTGCTGCCGATATGATTGTTGACCTTACAGGCAAATTGGATACTCCGGGATTTGATAATGACAAGATAAACCACACTATTGGTGTAATTGAAAATATTGCCGGAGAGTACAATGAAAGTGACGGTACATTCAGCGGTGGCAAGATATCTGGAGCTTCTGTTACATACCTTGTGGGTTATGCGCAGGAACTTCACATGTTGCACCACGAGGCCGAGTATGCCATGCAGGCACTCCCGGAGCCTACAAAAGAGGACGAAAAACCTTTCCAGCCAAAGTGGTACTATGTAAAGAATGTAAATACCGGTTATTATGCCCGTTACCAGGGTGCCGATAACCTGATGACATTAACAAAGGATATAAACAATAAACTTCCCCACCTGTTCTACTTCTCGGGCGAGGTTGTCAACGATGGTACAAAGGACGAATATCTTGCTGCCCACATACACAACTTCATGGCGCTTAACCTGAAAGATGCTACCAAGGACAGCACTATTGTAAGTTATAACAGAGAACTGTTGACAACCGATGTCGCGCCAAATGGTGACGGTAGCCAAACCAAAATTTATTTGAGCGAGGCTCAACAGTTGAAGAATAGCGAGGCTTGGGAGCTTGAACTCGACTTCGACCTTGCATCGGGTGCTTTTTTCAATGGATGGGGTAGCGGACTTCTCGCTTCCGGTGGTAACGGAACTGCAACGCAGGATGGCGGAACGTACCAAGATGGTTTCCAGGTATATCTGCAAAACGACGGTGACGTGGTAATTCGTGGTGGTAATCCTGTCCCATGGGATGCACCTAACAATGGCTTGGATAATCCTGCTTACGGTTCCGGAGCACAAGACTTTTACTGCTTTAAACACACAGTGGGTAAATACTCTAAACTGAAAGTAGTTCTTACATACTCCAACAAGCGTTTGCAGGTGGCTGTTACCAACAGCGAGGGCGTGACACAGACAATCAAGGATACCCAAAAGGGTATAGCTGTGAATATGGATTATATCCCATGTGACTATATGATGACAGTGACAGAGATGGCTTCGGCAATGGCCGGTGCATCGTCGTTCAAGCTGAAGGCCGAGGTGGTGCTTGCCATGAAGTGGGATACACATGAAAACAACGAGGCTGCCGGTGAGAATGGCGACAAATGGTACATTCTTCCATCGTCAAATACAGAGTTCCCAGGTCTTGCCATTGTAACAGATGGTCCCGATGATACCAACATGGGTTGGAGTAATGTGAACGGTGAGAATAAAGAAATCTTCACAGGACCCGGTGTCGATGACTTCTCGACATGGCAGTTGGAGAAGGTGACGGAATTTAAAGTACATATTCAGGAACTTCTTGACTTGTATGATATAAAGGATTGTATTATATATAATGAGAAGTTGGTTAAACTCTATAAAGAAATTCACAGAATCGTTGAATCGGGCAAGACTGATGAGGCTATATTCAACGAACTGTTCAACCTCATCAGAGGCTATGACGGCCCAACACCAGCCGAACTCAGAGCACCAAAACCCGGTACTCTTTATACAATTCGTCCCGTAGCCGATGAGGAGACATCCAATGCATTGCAGGTGCACGTTGTTGAGAAGAAAAATAACTATTCTACAACAGAGGTGTATAACGCAACAGCTATTGACAACGAGAATAATGTAGACAGCCGTGCTGCGTGGATTTTCGATGGCAACAGTATTGATGCCGACGGCTTCTATTATCCCGCGACAGGCCTGAACTTGAGAAATATTCACACACAGACAAACCTCTCGGCTCTTGGCGATGATGCAACTATGCTTGCAGAAGATATTGCAAGTATCTCGTTATCTCCACTTGGTTTCTGTACAACAAGCTTCAAGGTGGGTGAAAAGTATATGGCAATGAATGGAACCAAGATAACCAATGCCGGTGGTGAGAAAACCCAGTGGATTATCGAGGAGATTGAGGAACCCGAAGAGCGTATCTACTACAACGTACCATCACTCTCATCGGCACCTCTCCCTGATGGCAAGGCCTATGCAAGTCTTTATCTTGGATTCGATGCAAGGATTCCCGACGGTATCACAGCATGGATTGTAGAGGATATTCTGCCTAATAACCAACTTGTTATGATTGAGGTTACAGGAGGCATTGTTCCTGCCAATACGGGACTTATATTGAGCAGCAAAAGCGATATTAAGAATCAGAAGTTCTACTATAGCGCAACAGGCTCAACATTTAATGTCGATTATAATATCCTTTTGGGAACCACATATACAAAGATTGTTGACTGCAGTAGTCAGAATGTATTCATGCTTGGTAAGAAGAGCGACCGCATTGCATTGTACTGGACATACGAAAACCGTGACGAAAACGGTAAAAAGTTGACTTTTGATGGTACTACAAACCACAATCAGGGCGGTTTTGTAATGTGTAATGCCAACAAGTCTTATCTGGTGGAGAAAGATACTTCCAATGAAGAGGCTGTATCTGTCTATGGTTTCTCGTTCGGAGGTGCTACAACCGGCATTGAAGAGGTGAGTGATGAGGTGAAAGGTGATAGCGGAAATGTGAAAACTGTTTATGACCTCCAAGGTCGCCGCCTTGTGAAGGTGACATCACCGGGTATTTATATCGTGGATGGCAAAAAGGTTTATGTAACTGAGATTGAGGAGTAATTTTGTCTTGAAAATTGAGAAAATTATTATGGAAAAGAAAGAATATATATCACCTGTTGCAGAGATTGTAGAAGTCGGCACTTTGAATATGCTCGCATTGAGCAAGGAGAGTGGCGAACAGATGGATGATGAGGAGCAGATGTCCAATGAGTTCCGCGGCGACTGGGAGAATATTTGGGGCAATATGTAAATTTTGAGGTTGACTAAAAAGGCTCTTTTGTTGTTACACTTGCCTCCAAAATCCTCATTTACGGTTAGTAAACTGCGGTTTTGGAGCCTTCGCAAGCCTAAAAATAGCTCTTTTTATTCAAACCTCAACAAAAGAGGCTTCCTCATTTTGCTTTTGGGTCAACTTTGATTAAAACAAAACTCTTCAAGCTCCTCCCCTGTGGAGGGGAGGTGGTCGAAGACCGGAGGGGAGAGTAAGGGGTATTGCTCCAAAGGTCAATGAACAAAAAGATAAATAATTAAAAACCAATAATATGAAAAAGAACTTTTTTCTGACATTAGTGCTGGCGCTTGTGGCACTCTTCTCAATAGAGACCGCAACAGCGCAGGCGCCGGTGGCAACTCCACAGGAGGCAATCACCGGATTGCTTAACCGTATTGGTGGCAATGGCGCAGCCGACAAGTTCGAGATTGTGATTGATGCAAACCTCGCCGAGAATAGCAAGGATGTGTTCATCATCACATCGCAGAACAGCAAGCCCTGCATCAAGGGTAACACACAGTTGTCGGTGGCAACAGGTATCAACTGGTACTTGAACCACTATGCACACATCAACCTCACTTGGAACAACCTCACAACCGACCTTTCACAGGTTACTTTGCCTGTTCCCAGTAGCGAGGAGAAGCACGTAAGTAGCGCAGCCTACCGTTACGACTTCAACACCTGTACATTCTCCTATTCAATGGCTTTCTGGACATGGGAACGCTGGCAGCAGGAGATTGACTGGATGGCTCTGCACGGTATCAATGCACCGCTTAACCTTGTGGGCTTGGATGTCGTTACACGCAAGTTCCTGCGCGAGCTTGGCGTTAGCGAGAGCGATATCAACGCCTACATTGCAGGCCCTGGCTTCATCGCTTGGTTTGCAATGAACAACCTCGAGGGTTGGGGTGGTACAATCAACTCGTCTAGCACCGGTGTCAATATGAACGGTAACCCTGACTGGTGGTACACCCGTCAGGAGCAGCTCTGCCGCAATATGCTCCAGCGTATGCGTGAGCTTGGTATGCAGCCTGTTATCCCGGGCTTCAGCGGTCAGGTACCCAACTGCATCGTGAACTACTCAATCAACGGCTTCAGCAGTGGCGATGTTGTGAACAACGGTACTTGGGCAGGTGGTTACACACGCCCCGACATCCTTAAGCCTAACACAACAAGCTATCAGACCTTTGCTGCAGTTTACTACAAGCACCTGCACGAGGTGATGGGTGTGTCTGAACTCTACAGCATCGACCCATTCCACGAGGGCTCACTCCCCGGCGGTGTAACCAACGCTACTTGCTACCCCAACATTATGGCAGAGCTTGACAAGCATTTCGGTAAAGTAGAGCAGAGTGTAAAGGATTCTTACAAGGTAACAAAATCTCCAAGCTGGATTATCCAATACTGGCAGGGTGTGCCACAGAGTGGCGCGTTCACCGCAATGAAGAATGCCGGCTATACAAACCGTTTCATCGGTCTTGACCTTTTTGCCGACAATATCTATGCCGACAACGCTGCAAAGTGGAGAACAAACTACTACGACACTTGTCCATACATCTACTGTATGCTT
>JAFOCD010000187.1 GCA_017381475.1 Bacteroidaceae bacterium | reverse complement strand
GTTGGCATCGCCAGTCGCACGGCCTATGATAGAGGCACTCGACAAGGCACAACGGACTAATACCATTTCATCGCTCCGTGCCGGTGATGTCTCCCGTTCCATTACCGCACCTATGGTTGCTGCAAGACAGCAGGGCGAGGTTCGCGTTATTGTGGAAAGATCCGAGCAGGAGCAGAAGCCCGACACGGAACTTTCCTCTACAATACGCAAATTGAACGAGCGTTTGGACGAGCCATTCGTTACGATAAACACCGTTACGGGCGATTATGGTATCAAACAGGCGCAGGATGAGTACGATAAACTGATAAGAAATAAAACACCTAAATCAAGACGATAATGCAGATATTTATAAATGGCAAGCCGGCTTATATCAAGAAAGGCTCTTCGTTTCAGTTCGTGGCCGAAAACAGGCACTTCACAGGTTCGGACTCCTACACATTGTCAATTACCTTTCCACTGAAAGGGTGCAGTGAGAACATTGCAATATTCGGCAACATTCATCGCACGGACATTGACAAGAAGCAGGTGAATTTTGACTGTACCATTATAGACAAGAAATTCCGTCGTGAGGGTATCATTACCGTTACGAGCATTTCGGAAAGTGAGGTAAAGACACAGTTCCTTGAAGGGCGTAGCGTGCAGAACTATGATGTTACCTTTGATGAAATCTACATCAATGAATTGGATTTAGGCTCGTATTCTCCTGCCCGGCCGGGTTCTCCTTATGACTATTGGCTAGGTATTGACCGCGACCAGAATTTTGTTGCTCTTCCGTGGGTGAATAACTCCAGCGGTAATGTGCAGAACAATCTCTATAGGGCTTCTACAGGTGCTGATTGGCAGTGGGCAAGTGATGTTCAAGGTGTTTCGTGTCAGCCGTATCTCTTATATATAATAAGGCTAATATGCAGTGATGTGCAGTATTCAGTGGACCTAAAGGAGATTGAGAATACTCCTTATAAGTACCTTATTATATGCAATGCTCTGCCTTATGCTTGGGATAATTGCTATTGGGAGTCTATACTGCCTCATTGGTCGCTTACGGAGTTCTTCGAGCAGATAGGTTACTTGTTGGGCGGTGATTTCATCATCGACCACAAGGCACAGCATATAAAGTTTGAGTTTGCGAAGAATGATATTGCTTCACTCGCTCCGGCCACCATTGACAAGGTGGTAGATAGCTACACGGCCGATGTCGCAAAGGATAATGACTGCACCTACTTTGAGCAGGTGAATATGCAGTTTGCGGATTGCGACCATCAAGCGTGGCAAGCCTATTCGTGCGAGTGGTTCATTAAGGAGAATAGCCGTGATATTATGGAGTTCCCCGATATGGGGGAGCTTGAATATTACTTTCACACTTACATTGAGGATGTGGACGGTAGAGGTTTCTTGTGGTATGAACACGAAAGTTGCATAAACAGGGTAAACAAGATATTTTATGTAAAGGATGTGAATACTTATTTCGTTCTTCGTTGTGTTTACTGCCGTAAAATGACAGG
>JAFOCD010000186.1 GCA_017381475.1 Bacteroidaceae bacterium | reverse complement strand
GAACCACTGTTTTAATAAAGGTTCTATTCCCTTGAATCTCTCCATTGGATATAAGTAGCATTGATGTGCCATATTCTTTTTTTTGTAAAGATAGGAGTTTTTCTGCAAACAAAAACTCCACCTGTTAAAAAACAAGTGGAGCGAATATTTACCATTTCCCAAAAACGTACTTAACAACTTTTGCATTTGCCTTGTTCTCATTCACGAAATCGCGCTCGATATATATATCCGTTACTTTCATTGCTTCATCAATGTGATTCAGCGCGGCATGCACTGTGTATTTGTCAATGCCTACCTTGTTTACCGCGATGGTAGCCCATGAATGTCGAGCCGCATAGTATTCCAAGTCATCAACACCCAATATTGAGCCTATTTCTTTCAAACCGCGATTGAGAGCTTTGTTGAATCCTTTTTCGTTGGCATAATATTGGTAAAAATTGAATATGCGCTTACCAGTGGTGTCTCTGTACTTCTCAACCAACGGCAAAATGAATGAGGGAATATCAACCTGCATTTTTGCACCATCAGCCCTGCGTGCCTTAGTCTTGGTGCGGTTGTAAATGATAGTGCCGTTCTGTAAATCGGTTGCAAAATAAAGGTCTGCGGAGTTCATTCCAATTAGACAGAATGAAAGGATGAAGCAATCTTTTGCCAAGTCGTAACGGCACGTTGATTTGTGTCCTTTCATTATTCCTTTATATGGGAGTTCCCAAACCTTTTTGATTATATCAGATGGAATAGCCCTTTTGCGTGTTGCTTCCTGTTTGGGGATAACGAAATTGTCAAATGGCGAGTGTGGTATTACAACAATGCCTTTATCTATCTTGTTGTACTTCCTTTTTGCTTCGTTGAATAGTTTCTTAATGCTTATTAGGTATAGCGAAATAGCGCGGTTAGATGGCACGCGCTTTCCCTCGGCAATGAGTTGCGCTGTTCGTATCTCACGTTCTCTATTCAAAAATGATTTGAACTGCTCTAAGAAATCAGATGTAATTTGGTCTATGTTCAAATTCTCTTTGCCAATGAAGCGAACTAGGGTATTAACGGCTGTTGTGTAATTGGGTGCACCTTTGATAGTTGCCGCGGCTATCCACTCGCGGCTGAACTTTACGAAGTCTATTGTCTGCTGTTTCTCACGCTCACCATTGAGATAGTCCATTACCTCGTCAATAGTGTAGCGGTTCAATTCGATTTGCAGTTTGGCGCACCTCTCTTGGTAACTGCGGATAAGGCTGTCCACCTCTCGCCTTAATGGGGAAGATTGCTTTATTCTCAAGTCTTTAGTTAAGTCTGACGGGGTTGCAAACAGGCTTGTACCTTGTCGTCTCATTTTCCTGTCAAGGGTAAATCTTAACTTTACATTGTAAGTTCCATCGAGTCTTTTTCCATCACTCTTGATTTCTGCGTTGATTGTCAACATTTTACAGTTCGTTTTTAGCGGTAAACAAGCGGTAAACAAATGCTTCAAATTAGCTATAAAACAGCCTGTTCTTGACATCCTTCGCGGCTCGGAAATCTCAATAAAACACAAAAAAAGAAAGCGCTAACTGCTTGTTTTGTATGCAATTAACGCTTTCTTAACTTGTGGGCCATCTAGGGCTTGAACCTAGGACCTCCAGATTATGAGTCTGTTGCTCTAACCAACTGAGCTAAAAGCCCGTGTATCTCTTCTGAAATACTGCGCAAAGGTAGGGCAAAAACTTGTACATTGCAAATTTTTTTGTATTAAAAATTGTTACGCGCTACAAGATGTGGCATTACAACATCTTTGTAGCGCGTGTAGAATTTGGCTGTTACTTGTACCTTATCCAACGTAGCATCTCCTTCAGGCTCGGTTTCTTGCCGTGCATTAGAATTCCTACGCGGTATATCTTGCCTGCCCCCCAGACAACAATGAGGAATGTTGCGTAGAGCAATGCGGCCGATAGGCAAATTTCCCAGGTTGGTATTTCGTACGGGATGCGTGCCATCATTACGATGGGTGATGTCAGCGGTATTATTGAGAACCAAAACGCGACATCTGATGACGGGTCATTGATAACCGACAGCATCACGAATATCGCCATGATGATAGGTATCATGATAGGTGTCTGCAGTTGCTGTGCCTCTTGTGGGCTGTCCACGGCAGAACCCACTGCTGCAAACATGGCTGCATAGAGAAGGAATCCTCCGAACATGAACACTATGAACCACACTACAATGCCACCAATTTGTCCAATGTTCTCCATCATCATTATGATTGCCTGCAATAGCCCGGCACCGCTGTCAGTTCCTGTTACCGGCACAGCCCCCTCCCTGAACAGTTCCATTGATGCAAGAATGTCATCAGGCAGTATATGTGGCAGGACAAAATGTACGGTTCCGGCTATCAAGACAATCCAAATTGCAATCTGCAACAGTGCAACGCAGGCAATTCCAAGGATTTTTCCCATCATCATGTCGAACGGACGCACTGTCGATACCAGCACTTCAAGTACACGGTTGTTCTTTTCTTCAATGACAGACTGCATTACCATTACGCCATAGAGTATCAGGAATATGTACAGGATGAAACTGAATGCGTAGGCAACGACGGTTGCTGCTATAGTTGACGAGCCCACAGCCTCGTCGTCACTTGATGTGTTCTTGAGCGACTGTATTGCTACCGGGGTGTTGAGCTCCTGCATAATCTGCGGGTCAATACCATGTAGTTTCATTCTCTCCTTTTGTACAGCCAAAGTCAATTCTGCCATTATGTTATGCTCTGTTGCAATTGATGGCGTTTCGTTGGTGTAGAGTCGTGCGTTTGTAAGGTTGTTGATGATGTCGTTACCAATATGCAGTATGGCATAATAGTCATCGTATTCACTTCGTGCAATCTCCAGTGGCAACGATGTCGGTTCAAAATCAATCTCCTTGCTGCCTGTGAGGTGCTGTGCAACAATCTTGCTGTCATCCACTACAGCGATGGTCTTTGTTTCATCGTCTGAATAATTTGATATGAGCATTGGAGCGATCATGAGTCCTATTATCAGCACCGGTGTCAGCAGTGTGGTGATAATGAACGATTTTTTCTGAACTCGTTCCTTGAATTCACGTCCTATGATTATTCCTATCTTGTTTTTCATCTTTTTGCTTTTTGTGGATTAGATATTGCTGTTGACTGTGCGAATGAAGATATCGTTCATGGTTGGGATAACCTCGCTGAACGAACGCAACTCAACACTCTCGTTGACAACCGATATAACATTGCGTACCTCGCTGTTGTCTGCAATGTGAATTTTTGCTATGTTGATACCAATAGGTGATTTTGTAGTCTCAAGTACAGTGCAAATGCCTTTCAGTGCATCAGTCAGTATGTACTCCTTGCCGTTGTACTTGATTTCAAAGATGTTGGCGCCATGGCTGTGGCGTATCTCATCGACATTGCCCGAGAGAATGTTTCTCGACTTGTCAATGAGTGTTATGTGGTCGCACAGTTCTTCCACCGACGACATGTTATGAGTTGAGAAAATGATTGTTGCACCCTTGTCGCGCAGTGCAAGAATCTCCTCTTTGAGAAGGTTTGCGTTTATGGGGTCGAACCCCGAGAATGGTTCGTCAAAGATAAGCAGTTCAGGCTCGTGCAGCACGGTGACAATGAACTGCACCTTCTGTGCCATACCCTTTGACAGGTCATCGACCTTCTTGTTCCACCAACTTTCTATGCCGAACTTCTCGAACCACATCTTTGCCTTTTGAGTAGCATCTTTTTTCGACAATCCCTTGATTCTTCCAAAGAATACAGCCTGCTCGCCAAGTTGCATCTTCTTGTAGAGTCCGCGCTCCTCGGGCATGTAGCCTATTCGGCATACGTCCTCGGCCGTAATCTTCTTGCCATCGAGCAAAACTTGTCCGGCATCGGGAGCGATGATGCGGTTTATTACGCGCAGAAGAGTGGTCTTGCCTGCGCCATTGGGACCAAGCAAACCATATATTGAGCCTTTGGGGATAGACAGCGATACATCATCGAGCGCTGTATGTCCCGAATATCTCTTTGTGATGTTTTCAATCTTTATCAAATCCATGTTTCTTCTGTTTTGTTCTTTATCTGTTGACAAATATGGTTCAAATGTACGAATAAGCGAGCAAGAAATATCAAGTTTACTTGAATATTTTTTACGGCGAGCGAAGTACATTCGAGGTTTACCTCAGATTTACGAATAAGCGAGCAAGAAATATCAAGTTTACTTGAATATTTTTTACGGCGACAACGCGAAAAAAGCGTTGTTTGCGACGTCGGGAGCTTCAGCTCCCCCTAAGGAGTGCGGCTTGCCGCTTACTAGTATATTCGAGGTTTACCTCAAATGTACATAAAATTTGTGGTATAAGGTATTTTTTATGTATTTTTGTAAAGTTAATCTCAGACAAAGCATGCAGATTGTAACCGAAATTTTGCAATATGACAAGAAACCTTGCGCGGCAACCATTGGTTCGTTCGATGGCGTGCACAGGGGACATGTTGCTATGCTTGGCGAGTTGCGTGCTGCGGCAGATGTAAAGGGGCTTCCGCTTATGGCTGTGACATTTGCCCGTCATCCCCGCATGCTTTTCTGTGACGCATGTGACCCGTTTCTGCTCACTCCATTGGATGCTAAACTGCAGTTACTTGAAGCTGCTGGTGTTGATATATGTGTGCTGCTCGATTTCGACCATGAGATGGCATCCCTGTCTGCCTCGCAGTTTATGGAAGATGTGCTTGTGGAGCGTCTTGGAGTGCAACTGCTGGCTGTGGGATATGACCACCATTTTGGTAAGCCGGTGCCAAATGAAGGACTTGAACAATACATTGCCATTGGTAAGGAAATGGGCGTTGAGGTCTTCGGTACACATCCCTTCTTTGTGGATGATGTCGCAGTCAGTTCAACGACCGTTCGCCGTGCTCTTGATGCAGGCGATGTCGCCTTGGCGGCGTCTTTTATGGGCCGCCCTCATGCCTTGTCGGGAACAGTTGTCCATGGCGCAGGCATAGGCCACAAACTCGGTTTCCCTACAGCCAACATATCTCTTGCCGACAAGATGCAGATGTTGCCATTGGATGGCGTCTACGAAGTTGATGTGCTCATTGGGGGTGAAACCCGTAAGGGTGTTATGAACATCGGTGTCAAACCCACTGTTTGCGGAAAGGAACGGACCCTGGAGGTATATATCATTGAATTCGATGGCGATATCTACGACAAGGAAATTACGGTGACTTTCGTGCGCCGTCTTCGTGGAGAACAGAGTTTTGACAGTATAAATGCCTTGCGTTTCCAGATTGAGGTGGATGTTGCAAGAGTAAAACGCGGTATATAATTATGAAAAAAACATTACGCCTAGTAGTTAAAATTGCCGGCTTGTTGGCTGTGTATATGTTTATGCAAGCTCTGTTCCAGACATTGGCGACATCCTTGATGATATCACTCAGCGACTTGCCTGCTGATACGGTGAACTTTATTTACAACGCAGAATATCTTAATAACCATCCGGTAGTGCAGGATTGCATGACTGACGCGATAGCATTGAGTACCTTGCTTTCAACAGTGGCAATGTTGCTTTTTATTCATTTCACCGGATATTACAAACTGCGCCGTGGGCTTTGGCGTTCACTCGCTCCCAAACCGCTTTTGATTTCAACACTGCTCGTGTTTACTTCAATCTTTACCCTTAATATCTTTGTGCAGTGGTTTCCGCTAGAGAATAACCTCAACGATGTCTTTAACGGGCTGTCACATAATTGGCTTGGTATCTTGGGGCTTGCGGTGCTAGCACCGTTGCTTGAAGAGATACTTTTCCGTGGAGCTGTCCAAGGTCTCCTCATGCGCTTCTTCGGCCGTCCTTGGCCTGCAATAGTCATTGCTGCACTGGTGTTCGGTATCGCTCATTGGAATCCGGTCCAGACTGTTTATGCTACCATTTTTGGAATAGTATTAGGTTGGATATATTACCGCACCGGCACTCTTCTGTCGGTAATTGTTGGACATGTGCTTAACAATTCAATGGCAGTGATGACAACCGTTTGGGTCGATGGTAATGTTGACGAAGAAGCAGTCGAGGCCGCAGCCGGTGCTTCCTACAGCATGGCCGGCTTTGTCATTTTTGGATTACTCTCGGTTTTTCTAGCAATTAAACTGAATAAGTCTTTGCCACCGGTAGAGAAGTTGGTGGAAGAGAAATAATCATAATGTAATAATAAAAGCATTGATGTAGGGGCAGACCGGTGTGTCTGCCCTATGTCTTCCCTATGTTTTGGGCGGTCCGTCTCTATGGTTACCGGGATTATAACAGTGTTCTATAAGCCTTCAGTTTTTTTCGTAAGTCCTTGGCTTTTGCAGGTGCGACAACCTTGTCCATCAGCGCCCAGAACCTCTCGCTATGGTTCATCTCCACGGTGTGGCACAGTTCGTGCAGTAGAACGTAGTCAATAAGTTCATCGCTAAGCAGTACAAGGTAAATGCTGAGGCTTATATTGCCCTTTGTGCTGCAACTGCCCCAACGGGTGTGCACGTTGCGCACGGTGCATCCGTTGTATGTAAAGCCCTTCTCTGTGGCGAGCGCCTTCAGACGTGGCGGCAACAGCTCCTTGGCGCGGCGTGTGAGTGCTGTTGTGATGGCCTTGCGCAACCACTCCTGCATCTTCTTGCCACTGTAGCATGTGCCTGTGGGGCACAGCAGTGTAACAGCCATTCCGCAATATTTCATCTGGAAAGCATCGGCAGCATGCTCTTCAATGCCGAATGTGAAATTCTCGCTCTCAATCCTGAACTCCCTGTCAATGACGCTTCCCATGCTTTGAGGCTTCTTCTGCAATAGTTTGGGAACGCAATCGGCAATCGCTCTTTCAATGTCGCTCTGTTTGGCGTATGTGGGAACTGTGATGTGGATGCCGTCGGGGCGTACACGTAAAATAATGCGGCGCGCCCTTGCGTTGCGCGCCACTATGATTGTGCCCCACTGCGGGTGCTCCATTATGCTCTTTGTGAGCTTCATCCTTTATGCAATGATGTGTGTACCTTGTGTGCCGTCTATGGCATCGGCTTTGGTGATGATTACTTTTGCTACGCCGTTGCCTATGGCGTTGAAGGCGTTCTCCATCTTGGGAATCATGCCGCCGCTAATTGTGCCGTCGGCAAGCAACTGCTTGTAGCTCTCGCCTGTGATGGTGGGTATGAGGCTGTCGGCATCCTCGGGGTTACGCATCACACCTGGGAATTCAAAGCAATATATCAGTGTTGTTTCATACACTGTTGCCAGCGCCTTGGCGGTCTCGGCCGCCATAGTGTCGGCGTTCGTGTTCAGTATGTTGCCCTTGCCGTCGTGTGTCAGCGGTGCCACAATGGGGGTGATGCCCTGCTCAATGAGCCTTGAGAGCATGTCACCGTCGGCACTGTCCACGTCACCCACAAAACCATAGTCAATGGTATTTACCGGGCGTTTGTGCGCTGTTATGATGTTGCAGTCGGCACCGGTGAGTCCAAGTGCGTTCACGCCACGAGCCTGCAGGCCGGCAACGATGTTCTTGTTCACCAGTCCGCCATAGACCATGGTCACAACCTTCAGTGTCTCCTCGTCGGTTATGCGTCGTCCGTCGACCATCTTGCTCTCAATTCCCAGCTTCTCTGCAATGCGTGTTGCCGAGCGGCCGCCACCATGGATGAGCACCTTGTGGCCTTCAATGGCTGCAAAACGGTCGAGGAGGGCGGCCAATGAAGCGTCCTCCTCAACAATTTTACCTCCAACCTTTATAACGGTAATCTTCTCTTTCATCAATAGTCAAGATATGTATATCCGTACAATCCCGAGCGGTAGTTCGAGAGGAACTCCTTGCCCTCCTCAAGCGAGATACGTCCGTCCTTCACGGCGCTTGTCACCCAACGCTCGAGTGTGCGCACCAACTTGCGTGCATCGTACTGCACGTAGTCAAGTACGTCGGCAATGGTCTCGCCGTCAATGATCTTGTCAATGTGGTATCCATCCTCGTCCACACTCACGTGTACGGCATTGGTGTCGCCAAACAGGTTGTGCATGTCGCCAAGAATCTCCTGGTATGCACCAACAAGGAACACGCCCAGGTAGTACGACTCGTTCGACTTGACGCGGTGAACCTTCAATGAGTCGGCCTTGCTGTTATAGTGTATGAAGTCTGTAATCTTTCCGTCGCTGTCGCATGTCATGTCCTGGATGGTACAGCTGCGGTCGGGGCGCTCGTCAAGACGGTGAATTGGCATGATGGGGAAGAACTGGTCGATACCCCAACTGTCGGGCAAACTCTGGAACAATGAGAAGTTACAGAAGTACTTGTCGGCAAGCAGCTTTGGCAACTTGCGGAAGTCGTCGGGCACATGCTTCATGTTCTTGGCAATGGCAAGAATCTCGCGTGTCACGCTCCAGAACATACTCTCAATCTGTGCACGTGTCTTCAGGTCAACGATACCGTGGCTGAAGAGCTCGAGTGCCTCCTCGCGAATCTGCTGTGCATCGTGCAACGCTTCGAGCATTGTACGCTGGTCGAGCTCGCACCAAATCTTGTAGAGCTCCTTTGCCAGTTCGTGGTCGTTTGCCGCAACCTCCCAATCCTCGTCCATCTGTGGCAGGGCTGCAGTCTCCAGTACCTCAAAGATGAGTACCGCGTGGTGAGCCGACACTGAGCGTCCGCTCTCGGTGATGATGTTGGGGTGTGGGATGCCGTTCTTGTCGGCAGCATCGACCATTGTATATATCGCGTCGTTCACATACTCCTGGATAGAGTAGTTCACGCTACTTTCGCTGCTTGATGAGCGTGTACCATCGTAGTCCACGCCCAAGCCACCGCCAATGTCGGTGAACTCGATGTTGTAGCCAAGCTTGCGCAGCTGCACATAGAACTGTGATGCCTCGCGAAGGGCTGTCTTTATGTGGCGGATGCGTGTCACCTGGCTTCCAATGTGGAAGTGTATCAGGCGCAGGCAGTCCTTGATGTCATATTTCTCCAGAATCTCAAGAGCCTCCAGCAGCTCGCTCGATGTGAGGCCGAACTTGCTTGCGTCGCCGCCACTCTCTTCCCATTTTCCGCTACCCTCTGATGCGAGCTTGATGCGGATACCTATGTTGGGGCGCACACCCATGCGTCTGCCAATCTTGGCAATGCGTTTCAGCTCGTTGAGCTTCTCCACAACAAGGAAAATGCGGCGTCCCATCTTCTGTGCCAGCAAGGCAAGTTCGATGTAGCTGTCGTCCTTGTAGCCGTTGCATATGATGAGCGAGTCGCTGTCGGTGTTCATTGCGATAACCGCATGCAACTCGGGCTTTGAACCTGCCTCAAGTCCAATGTTGTAGCGCTTTCCGTGGCTTGTAATCTCCTCCACGACCGGGCGCATCTGGTTCACCTTGATGGGGTAGACAATGAAGTTCTCGCCCTTGTAGTTGTACTCCTCGGCTGCAATCTTGAAACAGCCCGCGATCTTCTCAATGCGGTTGTCAAGAATGTCCGGGAAGCGTACCAGTACCGGCGCAGCCACATCGCGCAGCTGCAATTCGTCCATTAACTCCTTGAGGTCAACCTTAACGCTGTCCTTCTTTGGTGTTACAGCAACATGACCTTTTTCGTTGATGCTGAAATAGGATGCTCCCCAACCGTTGATGTTGTAGAGATCCTCCGAGTCCTCAATGCGCCATTTTTTCATTTTGTAAGTGGTGTTTGATGTCGGGTTATTAATGGTTGTTCTGTTTTTTGTGTCTCTTATACTCCGAACTGCTGGCGGAAAGCCTCGACCGATGCCTTTACCTGCACCGTGTCCTCGAGTTTGTCGGCCCTGAAGGAATGTTGTGCCTTGCTATAGTGCGGTGTGCGCTTCTCCAGCTGCTCTGTGATGAACGTCATCAGTTCCTCGTCATTCTTGTCCTTTATGAGCGGGCGTTTCGCCTTTGCAATGCTCAATCTAATGTGGAGTCTCTCCACCGGAACGTCAAGGTAAACAGTCGTTCCCTGCGCGTTCATGTATTCAATATTGTCAAAGAAGCATGGTGTGCCGCCGCCTGTTGAAATTATCACATCCTCAAACTCGCCCACCTCGTGCAGCATCCTGCGCTCAATCTCGCGGAAACCCTCCTCGCCCTTCTCGGCGAACAGCTGCGCTATTGTCTTGCAGTAGCGCTTCTCGATGTAGTGGTCGAGATCGATGAACGGAATCCCTATTTCAATGGCAAGCGCACGTCCAAGAGTGGTCTTGCCCGAACCCATATATCCGGTCAGGAATATGCGTGTCATTTGCTCTTCTTTGTATATCGTTTCTTTGCAGGTGCCTTGCCGCCCTCCTGCTGTTTCTTCACAATGTCAAGACACTCCTCCAATGACAACTCGGCAGGAGTAACAGTCTTTGGCAATTTATAGTTGCATCCCTTGTAGGCAATGTATGGACCGAAACGGCCGTTGAGTACCTGCAACTCTGGTTCCTCGTCAAATGTCTTTATCACCTTTTCGGCCTCGCTCTTCTTCTTTGCGTCGATGAGCTCGGTAGCCTCCTCGAATGTCACGGTCAATGGGTCGTGTGTCTTTGGCAATGAAACATAAGCATCGCCATATTTGATGTATGCGCCAAAGCGTCCTGCTCCAATGGTTACGGGCTTGCCGTCAAGTTCACCAAGTGTGCGTGGCAGGCTGAACAGTCCAAGAGCCTCTTCAAGTGTGATGGTCTCAAGTGTCTGTCCCGGATTCATCTGCGCAAAGCGTGGCTTCTCCTCGTCGCTTGCCGAGCCAATCTGCACGATTGGGCCGAAACGGCCGATCTTCACCGATACAGGCTTGCCTGTCGCAGGGTCGTTGCCCAACACTCTCTCGCCCACTTTGTGCTCCTTCTTTGTCTGTATGATATCCTCAATCTTTGGCTCGAACTCCTTGTAGAAAACCGAGATATGCTCGGCCCAGTGTCTCTTGCCGTCGGCAATCTCATCGAACTCCTTCTCCACTGTAGCTGTAAAGTTGTAGTCCATGATTTCGGGGAAGTACTCAAAGAGGAAATCGTTTACAACGATACCAATATCGGTTGGCATCAGTTTCGCCTTCTCGGCACCCACAGTCTCCTTGCCCTCCTTTGTTGTTATCTTGCCGTTCTTGAGTGTAATGATATTGTATTTGCGTGTCTCGCCGGTCTTGTTGCCCTTCTCGACATATCCGCGCTGCTGTATTGTGCTGATAGTAGGTGCGTATGTTGAAGGACGGCCGATACCAAGTTCCTCGAGCTTGCGCACAAGGCTCGCCTCGGTATATCGTGGCTGGTGTTGTGTGAAACGCTCAGTAGCCACAATCTCCTTTGTTGTGAGTACATCGCCCTTGTGTACTGCCGGGATTGCTGGCAAGTCGCCGGTGTTCTCGTCATCGCTGCTTTCGCGGTAAACCTTGATGAAACCGTCGAAGACAGTAACCTCACCTGTTGCAACGAATGTCTCGGCATGTCCGCTTATAGAGATGTTCACGGTTGTCTTCTCAACCTGTGCATCAGCCATCTGTGAAGCACATGTGCGCTTCCAAATAAGCTCATAAAGTCTCTTTTCGGGGACAGTGCCATCGATTGTGACATTGCTCATGTATGTAGGACGTATCGCCTCGTGAGCCTCCTGTGCACCCTTTGTGCGTGTCGCATAGTTGCGGCTCTTGTGATACTCCTTGCCATACATCTCTGTAATAACCTCCTTGCATGAACCAATGCACAATGAAGAGAGGTTCACCGAGTCGGTACGCATGTATGTGATGTATCCCGATTCATACAGTCTCTGTGCCACCATCATTGTCTGCGAAACGGTGAAGCCGAGTTTGCGTGCAGCCTCCTGTTGCAATGTTGATGTGGTGAAAGGTGCTGCAGGGCTCTTCTTCAGTGGCTTGGTGCTCACATCCTCAATGGTGAATGTGCTCTCCTTGCATGTTGCGAGGAAAGCCTCGGCCTCCTCCTTTGTCTTGAAGCGCTTTGACAACTCAGTGTTCAGTACATTGTTCTCGCCATCCTCGCCCTGGAGCTCAAACTGCGCTGTCACGCGGTAGCCGCTCTCGCTAACGAACTTATTGATTTCGCGCTCGCGCTCAACGATGAGTCGCACTGTGACACTCTGTACACGACCAGCCGACAGTGCCGGCTTCACCTTGCGCCAGAGAACCGGCGACAACTTGAAACCAACGATGCGGTCGAGCACGCGACGTGCCTGCTGTGCATATACAAGGTTTATGTCAATCTCTCTTGGATTCTCAATAGCCGCCTGGATAGCATTCTTTGTAATCTCGTGGAAAACGATACGCTTTGTTTTCTCGGGTGTCAGGCCGAGCTCGGTAAAAAGGTGCCAGCTGATAGCCTCTCCCTCGCGGTCCTCATCGGAAGCCAACCAAACCATTTCAGCCTTCTTCACCTCACTCCTGAGGCTGTTCACCAATTTCTCCTTCTCTGCCGGAATCTCATAGAGTGGTTCAAAGGTCTCGGTGTTTATACTGAACTCTTTCTTCTTTAGATCGCAAATATGTCCATAGCTGGACAAAACCTTGTACTCCTTGCCAAGGAATTTCTCAATTGTCTTTGCCTTGGCGGGAGACTCAACTATTACTAAATTTTTCTGCATAGCGCTGAAGCACATTTCTATTTTGCCGCAAAAGTAGAAAAGTTTCCCGTATATTGAAACCAAAAAAATGAAAAAAAACAAAAGAAAATTGAGCCATTTTCCCTAAAATAATATATTATTTTAAATAGGAGGAAAAATAAAGGGCGAACACACCGGTTCGCCCCTACAGTCCTTAAACCTATTTGCTCAGAAGTTCACTGTCGCGCCAAGTGAGCCTCTTATGCCGCGGGTCTCATAGCCTGCGAACTCATAATACTTGTCGTTGAGGAGATTCTCTCCCTGTATGTATGCACCAAAACGCTTTGTTATCTGGTAGCTCAAACGGGCATGCAGGTTGTGCTTGTCGGTGATTCTGCCACGCGTCTCGCTTTTTGTATAATGGACATAGTTGTATCCCAACTGCAATGTTAGGTGCTCTATCACCCTTGCCTCGGCATTGAAGTTGGCTGTTACCTGTGGTTTCATGATGAGTAGGTCATTATTGCCACAAGACCAGAAGTCATATCTGGCGTCAGCCGACAGTCTTATCCAACTGCGGAAGTTGTAGCCTGCACGCGCAGCAACGTGTATATTGTGTGTGTTGTCCTGTTTGAAGTTCGAATATATCAGTGAGAAACTGTTCGAAGTCTGTGGTGCTACCACTTGTAGCAGGTCATCCTTTGTGTAGGCATATCCGGCGTGGATGTCGGCCGACAGGGTCTTGAACGACATGCGGCTGCCAATGTTCAGGTCAACAACCCTGTAAGTCGGTCTCAGCTTTGACGCCGTGTTATCGGCAATACCCCAATATGGAGTTATTTTTTCCAGTTTTGCAAGGCTGTTGCTCTTTCTGCTTCCTGTTATGTTGCCGTATACACTGATATGCTCGTTCAGGTTACTTGTTGTGCTGATGTTTGGTACGATGGCAAAGACTGTAGCGCCTTTGGTGATAAAGTTCATGTTTGCACCAATATTGACAGCCCATTTCCCGAATGTCAGGTTGAAATGTGGATTGGCATCAATAGATAAGTAGTTGCTGTATCCTTTGTACTCATTTCTTAACTCGCTGTTGTATATGTAAGCGTCAAGATGCAGGTCAAGACCGGCATTGCTCACATACTCGCTGTAAATGTCATATCCCATGCTGCCGCCAATGCCGAACCTGTTCTCGCCGATGCCGTTGTTTACGCCGGCAGTGTAGCTGCGTGCCACATATTCATAGTCGCCGTTGAATTTGTATGAGAACGCTCCCGGCAGGTTCGAAACACCACCGATAGCCACCATGTAGTTACGGCTGTTCTGCTTGTTTGTAAGCGGAGTTACCATGTCGGTGCTCTGGTAGTTGAATACATTGTTGCTGAATTTGCCGTCAACATTGAGAGAAAGCTTGCTGAACTTGTGTGTGTATCCCACGCCGGCAGCATTGTTGAAGAATCGCGAG
The DNA here is from genome assembly GCA_017381475.1 of Bacteroidaceae bacterium. Classification (GTDB taxonomy): domain Bacteria; phylum Bacteroidota; class Bacteroidia; order Bacteroidales; family Bacteroidaceae; genus HGM04593. The sequence goes on along the minus strand of JAFOCD010000186.1, from coordinate 5,885 downwards.
TTCCATGTGTCGAAAAGACCGCCGACATTGCACTTGAAACCGTCGAAAGTCGCGTATGCATTCAGTGCGCCGTTCTTGCCAACGCCAAGACGGTATGCAACCTTGGCGTCAATGTCATTGGTGACTCCAAAGCCAAGTCGCGCATATCCTGGAAACGGCTGCTCTTTTTTTGGCAGCACATCGTCAATATCCTTCTCGCTTGTGAATCCGTTGTATACAATTCCATCTTTCGAGAACTTGGCTTTTGCCGGCTGTATCTCTACATTTCGTTCGGTGCTTGGTGTGAAGTTCATCTTTCCCACCTCCATTACTACGGGGGTATATCCATTCTCCACATTCACCACTGCATCCCTGTTGTTGCTCTGTGCATGCATTGCGCCCGACAGAGCCAATGCTGAAATAATTAAGAGAGCCTTTTTCATATAGTTATCTTTGTTAATTTTCGTTTGAAAGTCTTGTCAGACGGTCGGTAATCATCTCTGCGATATCGTCCTCGCCAATGTAATTGTTCTGCAATGAGAGCAGATACTGTTTTGCCTCCATTGTCTTGCCCTGCACAGTGTAGAGGTCGGCAAGCAGAATGAAACAGCGTGCCATCCAGTATGTGTGCGGGGTACTCATCTCAATGAAATCGTTTATCTCATCCTCGCAGAAGTCGTAGCTCTGCTCGTCGAACAGCAACTGCGCTACAAGATATTTGGCTTCTGCGCCCTCCTTTGTGCGTGTGTCCTCGGCGAGTTGGTCGAGATCTTCCAGTGCCTGGTCATTGTTGCCCAATGCAAGGTGTGCCTTGGCACGGCTGAATACCGCCTCGCGCTTGAATTCGGGCGACATGTTTGAGTTGTTCTCAATCATTGTCGCGCACTGCACAATCTCATTGTGCTCATTCTGCTCAATGGCTGCATGAAGCACCCTGGTCAACGCAGTGTTGCGTCGCTCTTCATCCTTGCTCTGTGCTGCAATCTGTTTGTACAACGCTGTCGCGTTCTCGAAATCCATTCTTCCGTAATGAATCTCTGCTGCCAGAACCATTGCCTCCTCACGGTATTTGTTGTCGGGGTAGTTGAATACCTCGGCAAAACAAGCCAAAGCCTCCTCCTCGTTCTCCTGGCTGTAGTTGATCATACCTTTGAAGTAATAGCTGTTGACTCTGAATGCGCCCTCGGGATGGTTCTTCAAGTATTCGTCGAATGCAATTCTTGCTCCGTCCAGGTCGCCACGGCCATAAACCTTTTCTGCCGCGGTGTAGGCAAGCGTGTCAATCTCACTACTGTTGATTCTTTGGCCTTCTCCCCTGCCATTCGCGTACTCGGCATAAAGGTCAACCCTGCCCATGTCAACATAGATGCTCTTCAGATCCTGCATGGCAACCTGCGCCTCCTCGCTGTTGGGGTATAGCGCGATGATGTCCTTGTATGCGGCAATTGCATTCTCTCTGTCGCCAATTGTGTTGTAAATCATCGCCCTCTCGGCCGACGCGCGTCGTGATGTCTCGCTGTGAGGGAAGGTCGCAATGAGTCTGTTGTATACGCTGATGGCTTCGCGGTACTTCTCCTGCTTGATGAATGTTCGTCCCAGTTCATAAAGAGCCTGCTCAGTGTAAGGGCTGCTTTCGTAGTTGATTACGAGCGTTTTCAATGTACCTATGCTCGCCTCGTTGTTGTTCTTGAGACCCTGAATCTGGGCAAGACGGAACAATGGGTAATCGGCATTTGCCTTGTATGTGTTTATACCCTTGGTGTAGTAGTTCTCGGCCTGGTCGAAATTTCTCTGATAGAAGTAACAGTCGGCAATGCGGCAGTATGTGTCGGCAAGCAGGTCATATCCCTCTTTGCTCGCAACCTTGGAAAAACGCTCGAACTCAGCGCGCGCCTCGTTGTATTTCCCCTCCTTGAAGTATGTATATCCAATGCCGTACATAGCCTTGCGGTTGCCGTTCTCATCGGCGGTCAAGGCTTGGCTGTAGCTTCTGCGTGCACCGGTTATGTCGCCCTTGCGGAAAAGCGCCTCTCCCTTCCAGAAGTGTGCACTGCCTTTTGTCTTGCTGTCATATCTGCCAAGCTCCAGTGACTGGTTCATGTAATTTATGGTACCCTCCATGTTGCCGTTCACGAACTCCTGTGCACCCATGCGGTAAAGCATCTTCTGCTTTGCCTCGAGAATCTTTGCCGAAGGGTTGTTGATTTTGTTTATTGACTGTAGGGCAATCTCATAGTTGCGTGTGTTGGTATACTCCTCTACAAGGAATTCACCAACCTTGTCGGCATGCTTTGATTTGGGGTAGTCGTTGAGGAACTGCTCGAATGTCTTCACGCTCTCGCCGAATGGTGAGTAGTTTGTGGCATGTATGCACATCGCGTAGTTGTACAGCGCCTCTTCGCGTACACGGTCATCGTGTCTCATCTCTGCGGCACGGCCGAACGCAAGGCGAGCGCTCTTCGCATCCTCATTGTCAAGATGGATGAAACCAAGGTGCAACAGTGAGTTCTGTGCAATGGCATCATCGCCATCGGCGCAGATAGTGAACATTTTTATAGCCTCGTCATGGTTCTCCAACTCGTAAAGGCTCTTGCCCAACTGGTACATGGCAATGCGCTGTGGCGAGTGGTAGTTATTCATGTATGTTGCCAAAGCTTCGGCCGCCTTGTCATAGTCTCCCTGCATGAAGTGTGCAGCACCCTGTATCTGGCGCATCCTTATTCCTTGCACTTTCGCGCCGTGGTCTTCAATGAAATGTCCGGCAATGTTCAATGCACGGTCATATTCGCCTTTCTTTATGAATATGCCGGCAATATAATATGGCGCTTCAAGATAGTATTTGTCATTTAACTCAACAAGCTTGAAACCTTCGTATGCTTCGTTGAGGTTGTCGCGGTTATAGTTGATGACTGCAATGTGGAATGTAGCATCTGTCGCATACTCCTTGCTTGTGAGCGACAGGTTTATGAGCAGGTTCTCCGCAGCACCCTCGTTGCCGCTGTTCAAGAGTGACAGGGCATAATAGAGCATCGCCTCGTCGCGCTGTTTGGGAGTGAGTGCCTTGAGCTCGCATTGGCCGAACCAGTTGCATGCCTTTTTGTATTCGCCGCTGTGATAGTACGATTGTGCAATGTAGCAGTCGAGCAATTCGCGTTGTGCGCTCTCGGGATAGTCGGCGAGGTACTGCAGCATCAATGAACGCCCTGCAAGCGCATCGTTCTCGTATGTGTTCAATGCAATGAGCAACTCGGCCTCTTGCCTTTTCTCCTTGTCCAGCTTGGTAATATCCAGCTTCTCAAGCAAAGAGAGCGCAGTGGTGTACTCGCCGTCGGAGTAGAGACGCTGGCACTCGTCGATCAGTCTTTCCTTGTTGATGGTCTGTGCTGTAGCCGCAAGGCCTATTGAGGCGCACAGCAGTAAAAAGATGCTTCTTTTCATTTCTTATAGCGTGTTTTTTATTTCCTTGAGTTTTTCAATGCCCTTCTTTATCGAAGCCAGTCCAAAATTCTCGCTTCTCAAATCGTCAATGGCAATCCATTGCAGTTCGGCAACATCATCGTCGGCAGTGAGCGCATCAGTATTTTTCACAGAACAATGGAAGAACATGTCCATTGTGTGCAGTTCCATGCCCGAATAGATGTATGTGTTGGGGATGCTGAACAGGTAGCGTGCTCCTGTAATCTCCAGTCCCGTCTCCTCTTCAATCTCTCGTTTCACTCCATCCTCGGCCGTCTCGTAACTGTCGCAAAAGCCGCCTGGCAGGTCAAGCGTTCCCTTTGCCGGTTCTTTGGCACGCCTTGCTACCAGAATTTCGCCCTTGTCGTTGGAGATGATGCCTACTGTTGCCGCCAATGGGTTGAAGTAGTAGACAAAGCCACATTTGCCACAACGCTTCGACTTGAAATCATTCTCGTTGAAATCGTTGCTTCCGCATTTGGGGCAATAGTTGAAAAGGTGCAATGGGTGTTTCATTTTATTGTTCCTTCGCCTGTTGTGGCATTATAAACCTAATCTACCAATAATTTTTGCGAAGATACCTAATTTTTGGCAGCTTCACCCCCTGTAAGGTTGCTTTTTATGCTTTTATTTTTATATTTTAATTAATATTTACTTTTCGCCGCTCTTTTTGTACATTTTTCACGCTTTTGTATCAAACTACTGAATAAAAAGTAGTATCTTTGCGTCGCATTTTGTATAATGCCGTTGTGCGGCTATTTTGCCGGCATGGGAAATTATTAAAAATTTAAACATTAAATATTATGGCAAACAAAGCATTATTGGTAATTCTTGATGGTTGGGGCGTTGGTAACCACGGCAAGGGCGATGTTATCTTCAACACACCTACACCATACTGGGATCATTTGGTATCGGTATATCCTAACTCACAGCTCCAGGCCAGCGGCGAGAACGTAGGTCTCCCTGCAGGACAGATGGGTAACAGCGAGGTAGGTCACCTTAACATCGGTGGCGGTCGCGTGGTATATCAGGATTTGCTCAAGATTAACCGTGCAATTGCCGATGGTTCAATCGCACAGAACCCACAGTTGGTTGCAGCTGTTGAGTATGCAAAGGCAAACGGCAAGAAGCTCCACTTCATGGGCTTGACATCGGATGGTGGTGTACACAGCTCACTCGAGCACCTCGAGGCAATGTACAAGTTCGCTGCAGAGCAGGGCGTTGAGAACGCTTATGTTCACTGCTTCATGGACGGCCGTGATACCGACCCAAAGAGCGGTGCAGGCTTCATCGAGGACTTGACATCTAAGGGTCTCAAGCTTGCTACAATCGTTGGCCGTTACTATGCAATGGACCGCGACAAGCGTTGGGAGCGCGTGAAGATCGCATACGACCTTATCGTCAGTGGCGAGGGCAAGCAGGCATCTGACATGGTTGCTGCTGTCAAGGAGTCATACGAGGAGGGCGTTACCGACGAGTTCATCAAGCCAATCGTAAATACAAACTTCGACGGCCGCATTGGCGAGGGTGATGCAGTAATCTTCTTCAACTACCGCAACGACCGTGCCAAGGAGCTCACAGTTGTTCTCACACAGGAGGATATGCCGGCCGAGGGTATGCACACAATCCCAGGCCTGCAGTACTACTGCATGACTCCATACGATGCCAAGTTTACAGGCGTTCACATCCTCTTCGACAAGGAGAACGTAGAGAACACACTTGGTGAGTTCATCGCAAAGCAGGGCATGAAGCAGTTGCACATCGCCGAGACCGAGAAGTATGCTCACGTGACATTCTTCTTCAACGGTGGTCGCGAGACTCCATACGATGGCGAGGAGCGCATCCTTGTTCCATCACCAAAGGTTGCCACATACGATTTGCAGCCCGAGATGAGCGCATACGAGGTTAAGGAGAAGCTCGTTAACGAGATCAACAGCGAGAAGTTCGACTTCATCGTTGTAAACTTCGCTAACGGCGACATGGTTGGTCACACCGGTATCTACAGCGCAATTGAGAAGGCTGTGCTTGCTGTTGACGCTTGCCTGAAGGATGTGATTGAGGCTGCCCGCAATCATGGCTATGAGTCAATCATCATTGCCGATCATGGTAACGCCGACAACGCAGTGAATGCCGACGGCTCGCCAAACACAGCACACTCATTGAACCCGGTTCCTTGCGTGTACGTTACAAACCAGGAAAACGCAACAATTGAGGACGGTATCCTCGCCGACGTTGCTCCAACAATCCTCAAGATTATGGGCTTGGAGGCTCCTGCTGAAATGACCGGTAAAGCATTGATTTAATTCAAATAAAGTCTTTAAGGTCTCTAAGGTCTTTAATGACTTTAGGGACCTTTTTTATTTACAGTATTATGGTACAAATAGGAGATACAATAGTTTCGTTCGACCTTTTTCAGGAGTATTTCTTCTGTAACTTCTCGCACTGTAAGG
>JAFOCD010000019.1 GCA_017381475.1 Bacteroidaceae bacterium | reverse complement strand
TTTTGCTCTATAAAAAACTTGGCGATATAAATTTAAACAGCTTCTAGAAATGGAGATGTTTTTAAAAGCATAGTGAATATTTGTTTATATGGTCGTAGCCATTATTAAAAATAATGAGTACCTTTGCAAGGTAAAACAAACAACAAAAACAAAATGAGACGCATTGTATCATCAATAATCATGCTCCTTGTTGTGGTATGTGCCACAGCGCAGAAAGAGTACTACACATCTGTTGACGGCATTAAGGGCGGTGAAACACTGAAGACAGCACTGCACGAACTCATCAAGAACCACAAGGTGATAAGCTACGGAAGTGGCGAAAGCAGCACATGGGGTGCATTCTACACAACTGATGCAGTAGTTGAGAACGGACAGCGCCGTGTGCTCGACATGTATTCGAACGAGAAACGCTACTTTGGCAGCAAGGGTTCTGCCGTTAGCGGCATGAATATTGAGCACAGCGTTGCAAAGAGCTGGTGGGGCGGTAACAAGAACAATGCATACTGCGACATACACCACCTGAACCCATCGGATGCAAATGCCAACAGTGCCAAAAGCAACTACCCGCTTGCTGAAATTCAAGGTAACCCAACCTGGGAAAACGGTGTTACATTTATAGGCAATGCAACTATTAACGGAAAATCGGAGAAGGTTTTTGAACCTTGTGACGAGTATAAGGGCGATTTTGCACGCACATATATGTATATGTTCACCTGCTACCAGGACTTGACTTGGAAATATACCTGGATGAACTATGAAAAGAGCGCCTACCCCACCTTGAAGCCATGGGCCGTGGAGTTGCTATTGAAATGGCACAAGCAGGACCCTGTGAGCGAAAAGGAGGTGAACCGCAACAATGCCGTGTATGCCGTGCAGGGTAACCGTAACCCATATGTTGATTATCCACAGCTTGCCGACTATGTATGGGGCGATTCAATCAACTATGTATTCCACCTCACAGGCGAGGTTGAGGGCGGCAATGGCGGAAACACCGGTGGCGATGACAATACCGGTGGTGGAGACAACAGCGGCGACGAGGAGATTGAAATTATTGATGGTTGGAAGATTTACCTCAACGAGAACTTTGATGGTTCATCAATGAAGTTCACTACGTACGAGGGTATCGGTGACTATCCATGGATATTGAACAGCCAGTATAAATATGCCGTTGCAACATCATATGTAAGCAGCAGCAAGACAAATAACAATGCCGAGAGTTGGCTCCTGTCGCCATTCTTCGACTTCTCGAACGACAGCGTGGCAACAGTTTCATTCGAATACGTAATCCGTTATTGTGAGACCGGCAAGGCTGCCGAACATCACAAGCTGATGATATGCAACGACTTTGACGGTGATGTGGAGAACGCGACATGGGAGACTATCGGGTTCAATGCGACAGAGAACACCACCGACTGGACATTGACAAAGAGCGGCGACATCGCTATCCCACAGAAGTACATGGGCGAGAAGGCTGTGACCATCGCGTTCTTCTACAAGGGTACCGAAACCAAGGCCGGCACTTTCGAGATTGACAATGTTATTGTAAAGGCTATGGAAGGTGCCAACAATGGCGGAAACACCGGCAGTGGTGATGGTGAGGATAATGGCGATAACGGAGAGAACGGTGATGATGACAATGAGAACAACGAAGGCAATGACGGCAACTTCAGCGGCGGTCAATTCGTGCTTGTAACCGATGCGGCACAGCTCACAATTGGAGACTCAATCATCATTGGATATGAGAATTTCGCAATGGGAGCACACAGCGACAATGGAAAATATCGCACCAAAACCGACATGACAACAAGTGGCGGCGTGGTTACATACCTTGCCGACGATGCACAGGTTATAGTCCTCGAAGAGGGCACTGTTGCTGGTACATATGCGTTCAATGTTGGAAACGGTTATCTTGCAGCATCATCAAGTAGCAGTAATAATGTTGCAACCACAACTATACTTGATGCAAATGCAAGTTGGATGATTACCATTGATGGTGATGCTCTTGCAACCATAATCGCGCAGGGCGACAAGGCACGCAACACCTTGCAGTACAATACATCGTCGCCACGATTCTCTTGTTACAAGAGCGGACAGAAATCTGTTAATATCTATGCGAAATCACCTGTCACCAGCGGTATTGAAGGGGTGGATGACGAGGTGAAAGGTGAAGACGGAAATGTGAAAGCTATTTACGATTTGCAAGGAAGAAAAGTTGAAACCCCCAGCAGAGGTTTATATATCATCAACGGTAAAAAGGTGTTGGTAAAGTGATAAAATCAATATCGTTTTTAAAAGCGTCAGTAGCCGATTACTGACGCTTTTTTGTCAATATATTTCCGCTTTTATAAAATAAAACCCGCTTTTTTCAGTTATTGTATAACAGCTATAATACTTCATTGTGCAAAAGGCAATAACTCAAATACTGACTCTGACACTGTGCATCCTGCTTGCAACAGCATGCGGCAGCGACAAGGCCATCAAGAAAGGTGACCAGTATGCTGCCGTCATGGAGTATCACGAAGCTGCAAAGGAGTACAAGAAGGGTTATCGCAAAATTTCTCCAAAAGAACGCGCGCTTCGTGCCGAGGTTGCCTGGAAAATGGGCGAGTGTTACCGCAAGAGTTACAATTCCGTTATGGCTGTGGGTGCATACCAGAACGCTGTGCGCTATGGTTATCCCGATTCTATGGCCTTGCGCTATCTTGCCGATGCACAACTTGTAAAGGGTGACTACAAGGCTGCACAGAAGAGTTATGAGGAGTTCCTCGCGTTGGCTCCGGGTGACCGCATGGCTATGGTGGGCCTTGAGTCGGCAAAGCAGTCGGCCGAGTGGAAAAAGAATCCCACGCGCTACATTGTGAAAAAGTCAAAGGAACTCAATGGCCAGCGGAGCGATTATTGCCCGGCATTTGTTGGTGAGGATACAACTATGATTGTTACCACCAGTACACGCAAAGAGGCTACAGGCGAGGAATTGAGTTGTATTACCGGGCAGAAGAGTGCCGATATTTTCCTGACCAAGCGTGATGAAAAGGGCAAATGGCAAAAGACCGAGAAAATAGAGAGTGACATAAACGGCGAGTACGAGGATGGCGCCTGTGCTTTCACTCCCGATGGCAAGGTTATGTATTTCACCCGTTGTGCAATGGATGAACAGTATCCCCGTTATGCAACGATATTCAAGAGCAACCGTAGCGATGCCTCATGGACAAAACCAGAACAGGTGGTGGTGTCAAGTGACACACTTTCGGCATATGCGCATCCGGCAGTCTCTCCATGTGGTGAGTGGCTTTACTTTACATCGAACATGGCCGGTGGCTGTGGTGGCCTTGATATTTGGAGATTGTATATCGGGCAGAGCAAGGCTATGGAGGGTATACTTGAAAATCTGGGTTCGGGTATCAATACCGAGGCCGATGAGCAGTTCCCTGCATTCGGTCCGCAAGGCGAGCTTTTCTTCTCGTCAAACGGATACCCGGGCATGGGTGGTCTTGATATATACAGCGCAGTGCAGGTGAATGACACTATTTGGGATGTGAAAAACATCGGTGCTCCCGTGAATTCCAATGCCGATGACTTCGGCATCACATTTGCACCGGGTCTGTATCGCGGATTTTTCAGTTCAAACAGGGGTGATTCCCGCGGGTGGGACCATATATACTCGTTCATGCTTCCCGAAACCGTGCATACGCTCCACGGCTGGATATATGAAAAGGATGGCTATGAGCTGCCCGAGGGTGTTATATACATGATTGGCAACGATGGCACGAACACCAGCTTTGGTGTAATGAAAGACGGTTCGTACAGTGTGCGTGTAACACCCGGGGTGGAGTATGTGTTGCTTGGTACCTGCAAGGGTTACCTGAACTACATGCAGGAGCTGAAGACCACGCTTGACGAGGGTGAGCACAAGTATCAGCGCGACTTTATCCTTCCATCGGCGGCGCGTCCCGTGCTCATCGATAATATCTTCTACGAGTATAACAAGGCGACACTGACTGCATCATCGGCTTCTTCGCTCGACGAACTTGTGGAGATGCTTGAGCTGAACCCCAATGTGACCATTGAACTTGCAGCGCATTGCGATAACCGTGGTGGTGATAGCTATAACAAGAGACTATCACAGGCACGTGCCGAGTCGGTGGTAAAGTATCTTGTTGAAAAGGGTATAGAAAAGGATCGTCTGACACCTGTGGGGTATGGCGAGAACGCTCCCAAGGTGGTAACGAAGAAAATGGCCGAACAGTATGACTTCCTGAAAGAGGGTGATGTGCTCACCGAGAAGTTTATCAACACTCTGGACAAGGACGAACAGGAAGTGTGTCACCAATTAAACCGCCGTACCGAATTCCAGGTACTGCGTACAACATACAAGTTGTACGAATAACAGACCTTGTGCCGTTTACTCCTGTGCGGCAGCCTCTTCGAGCAGGGCTTTTACCTCCTCATCTACCATGTGCAGCTTGTTGCGGCAAAAGAGCACGAGTTGCTGTGCCTCCTTGAGCATGCCCGAGAGCTCGTCGACATCAAGTTTCCCGTTCTGCACTCTGTTCATTATCTCGTCGAGGCGGCAAACAGCCTCGTTGTATGTCATATTCTCCATGGTATCGGTTATTTTACTATACTTGTGAATTCTCCGTTCGCGACTGTTGTCTGCAGTTCGTCGCCGGTTTTGAGCTCTGCCGCGTTGCGCACTGCCTTGCCGTTGATGCGTGTGATGCTGTAACCCAGGGACAGAATGTGCTCGGGCGAGGCTGCATCAATGCTTCTCTGGTGAAGTTCCAACTTGTGATGTTGTGCCTGCATGAACAGAGCGGTGGCTACAGGAATGCGCCCGACAATGGTCTCAATGCGTCTTTTCTCGTTTGCAATCCGTTCAGTTACTGCGTTTGCAATGCTGTCCTGCAACCCGGTGAGCATTGACTCGTTGGCAAGCATTGCATGTATGAACAGCTCGGCAACGGCAGTAGGTGTCTTTGCGCTTGTGTGCGCGACAATGTCGAGCACGCTCTCGTCGCGCAGGTGCCCTATGCCGGTGATTATCGGCAGTGGAAACTGTGCGCAGTTGTTGGCAAGGTCATAGCTGTCGAAGCAGCCAAGGTCGCTTGTCGCGCCTCCGCCGCGTATTATGACTACAGCGTCCCAGCACTCGGCATGCGCCGCAATGCGGTCGAGCGCGTCAATTATGCCCTGCTCGGCAGTGTTTCCCTGCATGGGGGCAGGGAATAGGTATGGATAGAAGACAAAACCGTATCGGTTGTTCAGCAGCTGGTCGCAGAAATCGCCATATCCTGCGGCAGTTGCCGATGATATTATTGCTATGCGTTGTGGCAGCAGGGGAATTTCCAGTTCCTTGTTCAGGCCAATGACGCCCTCTTCGGTTAGCCTTTTTATTACAAGCATGCGCTGGCGAGCAATGTCGCCCACGGTGTATGCCGGCTCAATGTCGCAAACATCGAGCGTGTAGCCATACAATTCATGGAAGCTCACGGTAACCTGCAGTAGCACCTTGAGTCCTGCGGCGAATTTCTGTCCGGTCTGTTCAAGGAAATATGGGCGCAGCATCGAGTATATGCGTGCCCAGATTGTGCCACGCGCCTTGGCCACCATCTCCTGTGTCTTCTCATCGCGCTGCACAAGTTCAATGTAGCAGTGTCCCGTTGCGGTCTCCCTCACTTCGCTCAGTTCGCCGGTTACCCAGTAGCGTGACGGCATGGCGTCGGCTACCGCGTTGCGCACGAGGTTATTCAGTGAATAGAGGGTCAGAGGGGTGTCAATGCTGTTCATCGTTCTTTGGAATCCATTGGTTAATGCCTCGCTGGTCGGCAATGAACGCACCGCCCACAACAGTGTTGCCATGGTAGAACACAGCCGATTGTCCGGGCGTTATTGCCTGCACAGTGCAGTGCAGGCGCACCAGCCAGCGTCCGTCTCCTGTGGCTACAGGGGCGTCGCACGCTACGGGGTGGCTGCGGTAGCGCACCCTCACACAAAGATTGTCGGGGATGTCGCCGACCCAGACGGGAGTGTCTATCAGCATGTACTGTGTGAGCAGCTGCTCTTCACGGCCAAGCATCACGGTGTTCTTTGCGGCGTTTGTCTTCAGTACATAGGCAGGGTAGCCAAGGGCTATGCCCAGTCCTTTGCGTTGCCCCACGGTGTAGAAGGGGTAGCCGTTATGCCTGCCGAGCGTGCGGCCTTCGCTATCGACGAACGCTCCGCCTCCAAGGCGTGTGTCAATGTCGGTGATGTTGGCACGCAGGAACTCGCGGTAGTCACCGGGTATAAAGCACACCTCCATGCTCTCGCCACTCTCGGCCGCACTCTGCAAGCCCTTCTCCTTGAGATAGGCAAGTACATCGGGCTTTTCCATTCCGCCAAGGGGAAATATCACACGCGCAAGCTGCTGCTGCGTGAGCCTCCACAGGAAATAGCTCTGGTCCTTGCGGTCATCGTCGCCCGTGACAATGTAGTATCTGCTTTGTCCGTCATCGGCGGTCTTCTCTTCAATCTTTACATAATGTCCTGTTGCAATGTGGCGGCAGCCCAGCTTGTCGGCCCACTCCTGGAGCAGGCGGAACTTTACAGTGGGGTTGCAGTTGACACATGGGTTGGGCGTCTCTCCGCGCATATATGCATCAATGAACGGCTCTATCACCTGTTTGCGGAACTCACCGCGCACATCGGCGATGTGATGCGGAATGCCAAGCTTGGCGGCCAGTGCTGCGGCATCGTCTGCGGCCTTCATGCCACCGTCGCAGGTAACAAAGGTGAGTCCCTCGACCCTGTATCCCTGCTCGAGCAGCATGCTGCACACAGCAGTGCTGTCAATGCCACCGCTCATTCCAACAAGTACGCTCTTCTCCTCAAACATATATCTGCAATTTGATAATTTTACATAATGCCACCTTTGCAGTCAAAAAAAAAGATTATTTTTGCAATATATTCGGCTTCTGTGGCATATTGCATATACAAAGGTATATCTTTTTTGTTGCCACAATGCAATATTTACAAAATTTATGAGCAATACGACTACAAAAAAAGTACCTACCGAACTTGGCACCGAAAGGGTGGGAAAGCTGCTTATGCAATATGCCATACCGGCAATCATTGCGCAGATAGCGGCGTCACTCTATAACCTGATTGACCGTGCTTTCATCGGCCACATGCCCGATGTGGGCCCCGATGCAATCTCGGGACTCACGAACACCTTCCCGTTCATGAACCTTTCCGTTGCCTTTGGCGCAATGATTGGCGTGGGTGGTTCCACACTGCTCTCGGTGAGGCTGGGACAGCGCGACTATAACTCGGCAAAGAATATTCTTGGCAATCTTGTGACGCTTAATGTCATTGTAGGAATTCTTTTTGCTGCGGTGTCATTCATTTTTATAGATGACATACTGCTGTTCTTTGGAGCCAGCGAGAATACCTTGCCTTTTGCCCGTGACTACATGGAGGTCATCCTGCTCGGTAACATAATAACGCATCTTTATTTCGGTATAAATGCGGCCCTGCGCTCATCGGGGCATCCACAGCAGGCAATGACGGCGACAATCATGACCGTGGTGATGAACGCAGCGCTCACTCCGCTCTTCATCTTCGGGTTCGGCTGGGGAATACGCGGTGCTGCGCTTGCGACAATCATCGCTCAGGCAATAACTCTCATGTGGCAGACAAAACTGCTGAGCAACCCCAATGAACTGCTTCATTTGCAACGCGGTATATATAAGCTCAAAGGCGAGATTGTCAAGAGAATACTGCGCATTGGCATGTCACCATTTCTCATAAATACCGCTGCCTGCATGGTTGTCATCATCATCAATCAGGGTTTGCGCGAGAACAGTTCTTCGACTGCTGACGGTGACCTTTCGACTGCTGCATACGGTATCTCCAACAGCATGCAGTTCATCTTCGTGATGATAGTGCTTGGCCTCACTCAGGGCATGCAGCCCATCGTCAGCTACAACTATGGTGCCAAGCAACCTGCCCGTGTGCGCAGTGCACTGATGCTGACAATGAAGTGGGCTACTCTTGTCACCACAATCGGTGGAGTGGTGTGTGTGGCCTTCCCGGAGCTTGTAGTGCGCATATTCACCTCAGACCCTATGCTCATAGAGCGCGCCTCATGGGCAATGAGAGTGATGTGCGTGTTTATGCCGGTTATTGGATTCCAGCTTGTTACAACGAATTTCTTTCAGAGCATAGGCAAGGTGAACAGGTCTATCTTCCTGTCGCTTACACGTCAGGTGCTCATGCTTATACCGCTGCTTCTTATCCTGCCCAAATATTACGGCGTTGAGGGTGTATGGTACAGCATGCCCATCTCGGATGTGGTGGCAGCGATGCTTACTGTGGTTACCCTGATGCTGCAGTTCAAGGAGTGGAAACGCGAACAGATAAACAACCTTTGATATGAGACAGTTTGTAATTACCATAGGCCGTCAGCTTGGTAGCGGCGGCAAGGAGGTTGCCGAGAGGCTTGCACGCGAGTTGGGCGTGAAGGTATATGACAAGGCTCTGCTGCAGGCGGCTGCCTGCGAGAGTGGCATTGATGCTTCGCTCTTTGAGAAGGCCGACGAGCGCGAGTCAAGTTCGCTGTTCGGTGGGTTCTTCAGCATCCATGGTTCAATCTCGGAGTATTTCTCGGGAGGCAGCTGCATCGACAACGACAAGCTCTTTGAGATTCAGAGCGAGACAATACGCAATATCGCGCAAAACGAGAGCTGTATTATTGTGGGCCGTTGTGCCGAGTATGTGCTGCGCGACCACCCTGCAATGCTTAGTGTGTTCATTACCGCCGACCATGACGACCGCGTCGAGCGCATTATGCGCGGCGAGGGTCTGGAACGCGATGCTGCAATAGAGTTCATTGAGAAGAACGACAAGAAACGCCGCTCATATCACGACTACTATGCAACCACGCATTGGGGCGAGGCAAGCAGCTATGACCTCTGCGTGAACTTGTCGCGTCTTGGCGTTGATGGCACTGTCGGGTTCATCAAGCAGTATATAACAGCACGCTTCGGTCAATGAAACGCATTGGAATACTTTCCGATACTCACAGCTATTGGGACGACCGCTACCTGCTGCATTTTGCCGATTGTGACGAGATATGGCATGCCGGTGACATCGGTAGTCCGTTGATTATTGACCGTCTGGAGGAACACTGCCCTGTGCGTGCCGTGTGCGGGAATATTGACGGGCGAGAACTTAGCCTCCGTTTTGACGATGTGTTACATTTCAAAGTAGAGGAGTGCAATGTGATGATGACTCACATTGGCGGTTATCCCGGGAAATACTCTCCCGGAATACGCAAGGAGTTATACGGTGCGAGGCCAAATCTCTTTGTTGCCGGGCACTCCCACATACTCAAGGTTATGCACGACGATGTCTTGGGATGCCTGCATGTAAACCCGGGCGCAGCCGGCAAGCAGGGATGGCAACTTGTACGCACGCTTGTGAAACTTACTATAGACGGCAGGGAGATAAAGGATCTTGAGGTCATTGAACTCTCGTAAAATTTTCTCATCTGCTGTAATTTATCTATCTTCGCGAATCAAAAAAAGAAAATAGTATAGAAATGGACAATATGGATTGGTCTGACATCGGTTTTGGTTACAGGAAAACCAATGGTAATGTGCGTTGTCATTATAAGGATGGCGCGTGGGGAGCCGTAGAGGTTCATACCGATGAGAGTATAAACATACACATGGCGGCTACATGCCTCCATTATGGCCAGAGTGCCTTTGAGGGTCTCAAGGCTTTCCGTGGCAAGGATGGCAAGATCCGAATTTTTCGTCTTGAGGCAAACGCCGAGCGTCTGCAGAGCAGTTGTGACGGAATACTTATGCCACGTATAAGCGTGGAGCTTTTCCGTGAGATGGTTACAAAGGTGGTGGAACTGAACAAGGAGTTTGTTCCGCCATACGAGAGCGGCGCTTCGCTCTACATACGCCCATTGCTCATTGGCACCAGTGCACAGGTTGGTGTGAACCCTTCCAGGGAGTATCTGTTTGTTATATTTGTGACTCCGGTGGGGCCATACTTCAAGAAAGGTTTTGCTGTCAACGATGTGGTGATTTACCGTCACTATGACCGTGCCGCACCTTTGGGAACAGGCCGTTTCAAGGTTGGTGGCAACTATGCTGCCGGAATGAAAGCTAGTTGCCAGGCGCATGGCGAGGGTTATGCATGCGAGATGTATCTCGATGCCAAGGAAAAAAAATACATAGACGAGTGTGGTGCTGCAAATTTCATTGGCATAAAGGGTAATAGTTATGTGACGCCAAAGTCAACATCTATCCTGCCATCAATAACCAACAACAGTCTCATGCGTCTTGCTGCCGACATGGGCATGACCGTGGAACAGCGTCAGGTTCCCGAGGAGGAACTTTCCACGTTCGATGAAGCCGGCGCTTGCGGCACAGCAGCCGTTGTTTCGCCAATCGGACGCATCGATGATGTGGAGAAGGGAGTCTCTTATGTGATTTCAAAAGACGGCAAGCCGGGTCCTGTGCTCACAGAACTCTATACACGCTTGCGTGCAATACAATATGGCGATGTTGCCGACCCTTATGGTTGGGTAACCGTCCTTGAATAATTATTGACAGTTATGGGAAAAGGTAAACTGAAGAAATTCGCCGATATGGCGGCTTACCCCAATGTCATTGAGCATCCTTACTCAATGATTGACGATGTGGAGTTTCCACTCAAAGGCAATTGGGGACGCGACTTTTTCAAGAATGATAATCCGATAGTGCTGGAACTTGGTTGTGGCAGGGGTGAATATACCGTTGCACTTGCCCGTCGTTTCCCCGAGAAGAACTTCATTGGCGTTGACATCAAGGGTGCGCGAATGTGGACAGGAGCAACCGATGCTCTTGAGTCGGGGCTCTTGAATGTGGGTTTCCTGCGCACTAATATCGAGATTATCGACCGTCTTTTTGCTGCAGGTGAGGTGAGTGAGATATGGCTCACATTCCCCGACCCACAGATGAAGAAGCAGACAAAGCGTCTCACATCGTCGCTCTTCCTTGCGCGTTACCGCAACATCCTTTCAAGTGATGCCATTGTGCACCTGAAGACCGACAGTAACTTTATGTTCACATATACAAAGTATATAACTGAGGTGAACAATCTGCCTGTGGTTGAGTGTATCGACGATGTACATGGACAGGACGAGGTGAGCGATGTGCTGCAGATACGCACCTATTATGAGTCACAGTGGCTTTCACGCGGAATAACAATCAAGTACATCGCCTTCAATCTGCCGGCAATGGAACAGTATGCCGAGCCCGATGTCGAGATTGAACTGGATGAGTACCGCAGCTACGGACGCAGCAAACGAAGTTGTCTCGAAAAAACAAAATAAGTAAAATATCATGTTCAAGCATATTGTAATGTGGCGCTTCATTGATGGCGCGAATGGAAAGAGCAAGGCCGAGCATGCCTTGTGGGTGAAGGAACATCTTGAGGCACTTGTCGGTGTTATCCCCGAGATAAAGTCGCTTGAGGTGGGAATCAATGTGTGCGTTGCCGGTACAGCGTATGATGCGGTATTGGTGTCGGCTTTTGACGATGCCGATGCATTGGAACGCTACAAGGTGCATCCTGCACACTTGGAGGTAGCCGCCTATTTCAAGGGTATAACCGAGGGACGCGCCGAGGCCGACTATAACATCTGATACATTAGCTATGGCACTTTATCCAAAACTCATAATGGACGCACTTGAAAAGGTGCGTTATCCGGGAAACGGCAAGAACCTTGTCGAGGCCGGAATGGTCGATGATAACATACGCATCGACGGCAACAAGGTGAGTTTTTCGCTCATCTTTGACAAGCCTACAGATCCATTTATCCGTTCGGTCGTGAAATCGGCCGAGGCTGCCATCCACATGTATGTGGGCAAGGAGGTGGAGATTGAGGGCAATATCAGCGTGGTGAGCCGCCAGGCAATGCGCCCCGAGGTGGGCAAGTTCCTGCCACAGGTGAAGAATGTCATTGCCGTTTCATCGGGAAAGGGTGGTGTTGGCAAGTCTACCGTTTCGGCGAACCTTGCAATTGCATTGGCTCGTCTGGGTTATAAGGTGGGTCTGCTCGATGCCGACATCTTCGGTCCTTCAATACCAAAGATGTTCAGCGTTGAGGACGCACGCCCATACAGCGAGAATATAGACGGTCGCGACCTCATCCTTCCAATAGAGAAATATGGTGTGAAGATTCTTTCAATAGGTTTCTTTGTCGATCCCGACCAGGCAATCCTTTGGCGTGGCGGAATGGCAAGCAATGCCTTGAAACAGCTTATTGCCGACGCGAACTGGGGCGATTTGGATTATTTCCTCATTGACTTGCCTCCCGGTACAAGCGACATTCATCTCACCATTGTACAATGCCTTGCCTTGACAGGCGCCGTTGTGGTGACAACACCGCAGGAGGTGGCTCTTGCCGCAGCCATCAAGGGTGTCAATATGTTTATCAACGACAAAGTGAGCGTGCCCATCCTTGGTTTGGTAGAGAATATGGCATGGTTTACGCCTGCCGAGTTGCCGGGCAACAAATACTATATCTTTGGTAAGGAGGGTGGCAAGCGCATGGCCGAGTCGTACGGAATTCCTTTGATTGGTCAGATTCCTCTTGTACAGAGTATATGCGAGAGCGGAGATGCCGGAATCCCAATTGCGATGAAAGCCGATACCCCCGACGGACAGGCATTCCTGCAGGTTGCTGCGGCGTTGGTTGAGCAGACTGCAAAGAGGAACGCTGAATTACCGGAGACCAAGATTGTCGGTACGAAATGATTTCGTAGGAATTAAGAAACAACAAAGAGCAGTGCCAGGGCACTGCTCTTTGTTGTTTTAGTTTACACTCTTTATTTGAATGAAAAAGTATATTGCAGCTGCTATGAAAAGCATCCCAATTATACCATATATCCATCGTGCTCCCTCGCGTTTGAATTTCTTTACAAGGAACCGGATATTTTCGGTTGTGAAGAACCATTCCCAATCAAACAGCGATGCCAACAGTGCCGTAAGGCCTACTAACAGAAATATGGCTTGTATAATGTAGTGTGCAATCATTGTTTATTGCTCTTGCGGTGTCCAGCCCTGTGCTTTCAACTGCATCTCGACGCCGTCGCGTGTGATGAGTGCAAGTCCCATTGTGTCGCTAACAATGTGACCTACAACGCGTACATCCTTCATCGCAGCCACCTTCTCATGGTCGGCAATGGGAACTGTGAACAGCAGTTCATAGTCCTCGCCACCGCCAAGTGCGCAGGTGATGACATTGAGGTTCAGTTCCTCGGCCATGACGGCTGTCTGGTAGTCGATGGGGATGCGCTCCTCGTAGATGCGGCAACCAACTCTACTCTGCTTGCAGATGTGCATGAGTTCCGATGCAAGGCCGTCGCTGATGTCCATCATTGCTGTAGGTTTGATGTTCTCGCTGCGCAGCTTCTCTATGATATCCTTCCTTGCCTCGGGTTTCAGTTGGCGTTCAAGGATGTACTCCTTGCCCGAGAAATCGGGCTGCATGTCCTTGCCTGCGGTTGCAATCTTCTCGCGTTCAAGCAGTTGCAATCCCATGTATGCTGCTCCCAAGTTTCCTGTCACGCAGATGAGGTCGGTCTCCTTGGCGCCATCTCTTCTCACAGCGGTTCCCTTGGGCGCAGTGCCTGTTGCTGTAATGCTTATGGCAAGGCCGGTGAGTGACGATGTGGTGTCGCCACCCACAATGTCAACACCATACTGCTCGCATGCAAGGCGCATGCCCGAGTAGAGCTCCTCGATGTCCTCAACGCAGAACTTGCGGCTGAGTGCAAGCGATACGGTAATCTGTTTTGGAGTACCGTTCATTGCGTATATATCCGATATGTTTGCAACCACAGCTTTGTAGCCAAGATGCTTGAGCGGGAAATATGTAAGGTCGAAATGAACGCCCTCCATGAGCAGGTCGGTGGTGACAAGAACCTCCTCGTCACCGTTGAACTGCAATATGGCAGCGTCGTCGCCAACGCCCTTTACAGTCTCCTTGTTGACAGGCGCGATATCCTTTGTCAGTCGCTCAATGAGCCCGAACTCGCCGAGTGATGATATTTCTGTGCGTGTTTTCGTGTTCATGGCGGTGTGTTATGCGCGGTTTACGATTTCGCGGAATATTGTTGTCATCTTTGGTTGTGCCTCGTCGGCAGCCTTCTGTACCTCCTCGTGGCTGCACTCTACAACGATGCCCTCAACGCCAAGGTCGGTTATTACAGAAATTCCGAACACGCGGATGCCGCAGTGGCGCGCAACGATAACTTCGGGGACTGTTGACATACCGACTGCGTCGCCACCCATGCGGTGGAACATGCGGTATTCTGCCGGTGTCTCGAAAGTAGGACCCTGTGTACCAAGATATACACCCTCAACTACGCGGATGCCCTTCTCTGCAGCAATCTCCTTTGCCATAGCGATGAGTTGCTTGTCGTATGCTGCGCTCATGTCGGGGAAACGGTCGCCGTAAGGGATGTTCTTGCCGCGCAATGGGTGCTCGGGGAAGAAGTTTATGTGGTCATTGATAATCATGAGGTCGCCTATGATGAAGTCGGGGTTCATGCCGCCTGCAGCGTTAGATACGAACAAGGTCTTGATGCCAAGCTCGCGCATAACGCGCACGGGGAATGTTACCTCTTTCATTGAGTAGCCCTCGTAGAAGTGAAAGCGGCCCTGCATTGCCATGATCTCCTTGTTGCCAAGCTTTCCGAAGATGAGCTTGCCCGAGTGACCCTCCACTGTAGAGAGTGGGAAGTTGGGAATGTCCTTGTACTCAATCTCGTACTTGTCGGTGATCTCATTCACAAGGCTGCCAAGGCCTGTACCCAGTATAATTGCAGTTTCGGGTGCTGTAGTCATCTTTCCTTTGAGGAACTCAGCTGTTTCTTGAATTTTCTGTAACATAGTTGTATATATTTTGGTTAAACAATTTTTCTTCTCCGTTAAGTATCTCCATCTCAATGGGCATCACATAGGTGTTGTAATGCATTGCCTGCGGCAGGTCCTTGCGGCCAAGCAACCTTGATGCATCCTTCTCGGTCGTTACAATCATGTCAAAGCCACCTTCCTGGAACTGCTTGGCAATATCTTCGAACTCGGCGCTGCTGAAGTTGTGGTGGTCGCCATATTGCATCAGCGTAACACAGGCTCCGCGGCTCTCAATTTCCGCTTTCAGCGGTTGCGGCTTGGCTATGCCGGTGACAAGCAGAACTCTGCTTCCGGCGGTAATCTCCGCTCTTTTTGCAGCGTCGCGCAGGTGGTACAGATTTCCGTATTTTATGGCCGAAAAATAGACTGGGATGTTCCTGTAACGGCCAATGAACTCGCGGCAAGATGTCATCTGCTCGGCTGTCATTTCCCGGCACTTTGTCATTATTACAATGTCGGCGCGCCTTATGCCCGAAATCCTCTCTCGCAACCGGCCGAAAGGCATCACGCAGTCGTCCCACACCGGGCGGTTGCTGTCAATGAGCAGTATGTAGAGCCCTGCCTTTACATGACGGTGCTGGAAGGTGTCGTCGAGCAGAATCACTTGCAACTGTCTGTTCTCTTTTGTCAACTGCTCAATTCCATTGACACGCTTCTCGCATACAGCAACATCAATCTCCTTGAATTTGTTCTTGATTTGGAACGGCTCGTCGCCAATCTGCTGCATGGTGGAGTGGCTGTCGGCCTTTATGTATCCTTTGCTTTTTCGTCCATATCCGCGGCTAAGCACAGCAATGCGGAATTCGTCTTTCAATAACTTTGCGATATATTCAATGTGGGGTGTCTTGCCTGTTCCGCCAACCGAGATGTTGCCCACGCAGATGGTGGGGATGCGGAACTTGCGGCTTTTGAGTACTCCTGTGTCAAAAGCCTTATTCCTTGCCGCCATAGCTAATGCGTAAGGGTTTATGCTGTCGGTCAGTTTGCGGAATATGTTCCTTTTGATTCTGGACATTGCAAATTAAAATATATCTATGCAAAAATAGGAAATTATTCACAAATGCTTGGCGCTTTTACGGCTTTTTTATCTTGTTGCGTTGTTGCGAAATGTTAAAAAAACTTATAATTGTTATTTTTTTGCGATGGAGGCAATGATTTTTGAATAAATCTTTACCGATTCGAAAAAAAAAACTACTTTTGCCGTGAAATAAAGTGCTGATTTGCAAAAAAAGTTGTAACTTGCAACCCGATTAGTGGCAGACCGTACCTTTGGAAAGGTGCTCGAGTGGTTGAAGAGGCACGCCTGGAAAGCGTGTATACGCCAAAAGCGTATCGGGGGTTCGAATCCCCCTCTTTCCGCATTGTTTGAAGAAATTAACTAGAAAATATTAACTAAAAATTACACAAAATGAAAAAACTTTTTGCAATTGTTGCAATGTTGGGCTTGTTTGCTACAGCCCAGGTTAATGCTCAGGGTCAGGAAGCTCCTGCAGCTCCTGTAGAGAATGTTACAGTTAATGTTGACTCGCTCAAGGCTAAGTACTCAGAGTTGGAGGCGCAGATAGCTAATCCTGAGGGTATGGATTCGGCAGCTGTTGCTGCTGTAAAGGCTGAGATGGAGGCTCTTAAGCAGCAGTTTGAACCAGCTCCAGCAGAGGAGGTAAAGGCTACTACACAGGGAGATGTTGAGGTTGAGGAAGGCGGTGTGACAGAGTTTCACAAGGCTTTGAAGACAAAGTTTATCGAGGGTGACCCTCTTTTCATGGCAATTGTATCAATTGCTTTGGTTTTCGGTCTTGCATTCTGTATTGAGCGTATCATCTATTTGAGCTTTGCAAAGGTTAGCGCAAAGGTGCTTATGGCTTCAATTGCTGACGCACTTTCTAAGGGTGATGTAGAGGCTGCAAAGACTATCTGCCGTAACACTCCTGGTCCTGTTGCTGCTATCTGCTATCAGGGTCTTCTCCGTATCGACGAGGGTCTTGATGTGGTTGAGCGTTCAATTGTATCTTATGGTAGCCTCCAGTCTGCAATGCTTGAGAAGAACTGCTCATGGGTTACATTGTTCATTGCAATGGCTCCATCACTCGGATTCTTGGGTACAGTGTTTGGTATGGTGATTTCATTCGATACTATCCAGCGTGAGGGTGATATCTCTCCAACTATCGTTGCCGGTGGTATGAAGGTGGCTCTTATCACAACTATCTATGGTATTATCGTAGCTCTTGTTCTCCAGTTCTTCTACAACATTATCCTCACTAAGATTGAGTCTATTGTTGCAGATATGGAGGACTCTTCAATCACTTTGCTTGACTTGCTCACAAAGTACAACCTCAAGAAGTAATAACTGTTAACCCAGAATACTTATGAAATCATCGTATTCAACAATATCAAAAGCTGTCCTGTATGTACTTGCATGCGTAATAGTTGTCTCGTTTGCGATAGGTTGGTTTGTCGGTCCAACTATGGTATATGAGATGACAGATGAAAGTGGTGCAGTTATAAACAGTATAAAATATCCAGCCCTACTTGATCTAATCTTGTGGCTTTGCTATGCATTGGTTATCATAACGTTTGTTGTGGCAATTGGTTTTGGAACGGTCGGTTTGTTCCGTAAGATAAAGGAAGATGCTGCAGAGGCTTTAAAGGGTCTTGCTCCAGTATTGATGGTAATCGTTACTGCAGGAATTGCATATTTGTTCTCGTCGCCAGATCCCGTTTTAGTTGAAGGTCAGCCCCTGGTAGATTCTGATGGTCAGCCAGTGTCCAAGTTCTGGTATATGACGACAGACTTGATGATTATTATGCAATACGTATTGCTGCTCGTAACAGTATTGTGCGCGATCCTTTGCCCAATAATCTTCAGTTTCCGTCGTTCTCTTTGATTAACTATTTTTATAATAGAGTTTAATAATGGGAAAAAGTAATAGAAAAGTTCCGGGAATCAACGCCAGCTCAACAGCGGATATCTCGTTTATCTTGCTTATCTTTTTCTTGGTCGTGACATCAATGAACTCGAACTTCGGTTTGAAAGTGATGTTGCCTAATCCGCCAGAAGAAAAGGATTTGCAGGATCCACCAGAACTTCACGAGCGCAACATTATGAAGGTGTACGTGAATATGGATAACGAGATAATGGTGACAGCTGGTAAGGAAGCTCCGGAAAGATATAATGTCGAGGAGCTTGGAGAGCTGCGCGAATTGGCCAAGAAGTTTATCACAGCCAACACCCCTGGTGGCGTAGTTAATGACAAGTATCCAGAACCAAAGAAGGAGCCATATAAGCTTGAGTATCCTAGTGAGGATGGTGAGGTTTTCACATATCCAACGACGTTTATTCTTAACCAGCATGTTATCACTTTGCAGACCGACCGTGCAACAAAGTACGAGGTGTACTTTAAGGTTCAGGAGGCTCTGTATGGTGCATACAATGACTTGCGTAAGGAATTTGCTCATGATGCCTATGGAGATAAAGAGCTTACAGAAGTGGAGCAGGGATTGTGTAATAGACGCTATATTAATATGATTTCAGAGGCTCAGCCTATTGAAATTGGTAAGAGAAAGTAATATGAGTAAATTTAGCGACAAAGGAAAGGCTGAAATGCCGGAATTGAATACCTCGTCATTGCCTGACTTGATCTTCTCAATCCTCTTCTTCTTCATGATTGTAACATCAATGCGTGAGCAGGAGGTGAAGGTCCAGGTTGAGTTGCCAAAAGGTACTGAGCTGACGAAGTTGGAGCGCAAATCTGCGATTACGAATATTTATATTGGTACTCCTATGAATAACAAGGAGAGCCAGGAGGCTGGTATTCAGCTGAATGACCGCCAGCTTTCACGTCGCGAGGTCAACAATCTCAAGGCGTATATCGTAGAGGAGAAAGAGCGCTTGGGTAATAAGGCCGCTAAAATGCAAGTGGCTCTTAAAGTTGACAATAATATTGATATGGGTCTTTTGTCTGATGTTAAGATGCAGTTGCGTAAGGCTTATGCCTTGCAGATTGTATACTCAGCTAATGAGGCGAAGAGTAGTACTGGCAATTGATCTGTAGCAATATACTTGATAAAAAATATGGCACCGATTGGTGCCATATTTTTTTTGTTGTTGTCATTCCTAGTTGCCGGTAGGGCTTTTGTTATTTGCGTTTGATGTATGTAACGAATCGGTAATTGAAGTGGTGTCTTTCGTCTATGGTATGCTCTTCCTGCTCAATTGTCTCCCATTCGTTTTTGGCGAACTGTGGGAAGAATGCGTCGGCCTGTTCGGGTGTGTTGTCTATCTCTGTAAGGCAAAGTATGTCTGCGATGGGGAATGCAGTCCTGTATAGCATTTCGCCGCCTATGATGTATACAATCTCTTCGTTTGTGCAGTTTGCAAGTGCTTCCTCCAGTGAACAGAATGTCTCACATCCAGGGAACTCTTTCTCTTTTCGCGACAATACTATGTTGCGTCGGTTGGGTAGTGCGCCCTTGGGTAGCGAACGGAATGTGTTGCTACCCATAATTATTGTATGTCCGGTTGTCAGTTCCTTGAATCTCTTCAAGTCATTTGGTAACCAATAGATGAGTTTGTTCTCGTGTCCGATAGCGTTGTTCTTGGCTATTGCGGCAATAAGTGCAATTTTGTACATATTTCTGTTGCTATTGCTTTAGACTGCCACGACACCCGGAATGTGTGGGTGGGCATCGTACTCCTCGAGAGAAAAGTCCTCGAACTTGAAATCGAAGATATCCTTTACATCGGGGTTTATTGCCATTCGTGGCAACTTCTTCGGTTCGCGTGTCAGCTGTAGTTTTGCCTGTTCAATGTGGTTCTTGTAAAGGTGTGCGTCGCCCAGCGTGTGAATGAATTCTCCGGCCTTCAGTCCTGTCACCTGTGCCATCATCTGCAAGAGAAGGGCGTATGAGGCGATGTTGAATGGGACGCCCAGGAAGCAGTCGGCACTGCGCTGGTATAGCTGTAGGCTCAGTTTGCCGTTGGCAACATAGAACTGGAACATCGCGTGGCATGGTGGAAGGTTCATGTTCTTTATGTCGCCTACATTCCATGCATTCACAATTATACGGCGCGAATCGGGGTTGTTCTTGATGGTCTCCACAACTTCTTTTATCTGGTCAATGTGCTCGCCGTTGTATCCCGGCCATGAACGCCACTGGTAGCCATATATGTGTCCCAAGTCGCCATTTTCATCGGCCCACTCGTTCCAGATTCTTACACCGTTTTCCTGTAGGTACTTGACATTTGTGTCACCTTTCAGGAACCAGAGCAGTTCGTGGATGATAGACTTCAGGTGGAGTTTCTTTGTTGTCAGGCAGGGAAAGCCATCTTCCAGGTTGAAACGCATCTGGTGGCCGAACACGCTGAAGGTGCCGGTGCCGGTGCGGTCATCCTTTTCTGCTCCCTCTGTAAGTATGCGGTCGAGCAGGTTGAGATATTGTTTCATTGTATGATGTTTTTTGTGTATGGATTATTCTGCGAATATACGCATTAGCTGCTAATATTCCTAATATTCCAAAATTATTCTTCTTTTGTTGCTAAGTGATAGCCAAATAGGTGTCGTTTTGATATTTTTTAACCTAAAAATGTCAGATTCATGCCATATTTTTGTATCTTTGTACAGATTATGCCTTTTTGTATACTTGTGGCAATTAACTCTGTAGGCGGTATGAAACTTGATGCTGAATTTGTAGACAGGACAGAGAACCTTTTCGGCAAGGAGCGGTTCGCGCGTTTTTCCCAGGCTCTTGGCTGCGAACCTGTGGTCAGCATACGCTACAATACTGCCAAGATGGAGGGTGATGCAGAGAATGAACAGGTTCTTTGGGCTGCCAATGGACGCTATCTCTCAGCCCGTCCGGTCTTTACGGCCGATCCACAGTTTCATGCAGGGTGCTATTATGTGCAGGAGGCATCGTCAATGTTCATTGAACAAGTTGTAAAGCAGTATGTGCAAACTCCCGTGCGTGCGCTCGATTTGTGCGCGGCCCCCGGTGGAAAGACAACTCACCTGTTGTCATTGTTGCCACAAGGAAGCCTGCTCGTTTCAAACGAACCCGTACCGCAACGCGCTCAGGTACTTGCCGAGAATGTCATAAAATGGGGAAATCCGTCGGCTGTTGTAACGCGCAACGAACCCGCCGATTTTCGCAGTTTTGGCAACTTCTTCGATCTGATTGTGGCTGATGCGCCATGTTCGGGTGAGGGCATGTTCCGCAAGGATCAGGGAGCGGTGGAGCAGTGGAGTGTTTCCAATGTCGAGCAGTGTGTCAAGCGTCAGCGACGCATACTTTCCGATATATGGTCGTCGCTCCGTCCCGGAGGTCTGTTGGTATACAGCACCTGTACCTTCAATAGCGAAGAGAACGAGGAGTGTGTGCAGTGGATTGCCGAGGAACTTGGTGCAACTCCGTTGGTTGTTGAGACCGATGCCTCCTGGGGAATAACCGGTTCGCTGGTTGGTGACGATTTGCCGGTTTACCGTTTTATTCCAGGCTATACCTCGGGTGAGGGTTTCTTCCTTGCAGTGCTGCGCAAGGACGGCGAGGCTCCGTTGACACAACCACGCCAGCAACGCTGGCAACCGGCGCCGGCAAAACTCAAGTCGGTGGTCGAAGGGTGGATTTCTAATCCGGGAGCGTTTGACATCATGCAACAGGGTGACAGGTTGGTGGCGACACCGCGTGAACACACCGCTGCAATGCTTGCCCTGCAGCAGAAAATGAAAGTACTGCATTTCGGACTGCCGCTTGCCGATGTGAAGAACAACAAACTGTTGCCTCTGCACCAATTGGCAATGAGCAATGCGTTGGACAAGGAGGCTTTCTGTATGGTGGAACTTGAGCGTGAACAGGCACTTGCATACTTGCACCGCGAGGCGTTGGCATTTGCGCAGCATCCCATGGGGTACTTGTTGCTCACATATAAGGGCTCGCCGATAGGCTTTGCAAAGAATGTTGGTAACAGGGCCAACAACCTCTATCCTGCCGAGTGGAGGATAAGGAAAAACCCTGTAGAACTTTAATAATAACTAATAAAACATATTGCAATGAAAAAACTTTTTTTATCACTATTGTTGATGGTTGCCGCTTTTCAGGTAAGCGCACAGCAGCCGGTTAAATTTGATCACGAAGTTATTGCCGAGGGTTCTGAAGCAAAGATTGCTTTCTATGCTACAATAGAAGACGGTTACTATATGTACTCAACAGATATTCCTAAGGGTGGTCCAATGCCTATCACTATCAGAATCACCGAGAGTAAAGGTGTTGAGATGGTGGGAAAGCTTACACCTGTTGATGAACCAAAGACAAAGTATGAGTCTGCTTTCGACATGAAAGTAAGCTATTTTACTGAGTCGGCAGAATTTGAACAGAGCTTCAAGATTCTCGACGAGAACTATCTCATTAAAGGATATCTGCGTTTCCAAGCGTGCGGTACTGCCGGTTGCGTCCCCGACCGTTACAAGTTCACAATATCTAACGGTAAAGTTACTGTAGAATCTGCAAAATAAGCGCCGCTAGGCTTTTTGAAAACGAAAATTAAATATATTACAATGAAAAAACTCTTTCTCTTACTCCTGCTGTTTGTCATCACCTTGCCTATAGGTGCTCATCAGTTGGAAATGAATGTTCCTGTAACAACATCTTCTACAGAGGTTGTGGATTCAGCGTCTTTGGGTACCAATGCGACAGGTCAAGCTGACAATGATACAAAAGCAAAGCCTGCAACAAACAAAAAGAAGAGGGTGCTCACAGAAGAAGAAAAGAAAATTGATGCGGAACTTCCTGCAACATGGAGAGCCGTAGAGATTGACGATAAGGAGACTGCTGATACAATTTGGGGAATCTTTGTTTTAGGCTTCGGTGGTGGTCTGTTGGCTCTTCTCACCCCATGTGTGTGGCCTATTATTCCAATGACCGTCAGTTTCTTCCTCAAACGTTCAAAGGAGAGAAAGCAGGCTATACGTGAGGCAATCATGTATGGCATCTCTATCATTGTCATATATTTGGTGCTTGGTCTGGTGGTTACATCTGTCTTTGGAGCTGCGGCACTCAATGAACTTGCAACAAATGCCTGGTTTAATGTCTTCTTCTTCCTGATGTTGCTGGTGTTCGGTGCATCGTTCCTTGGTGGATTCGAGCTCAAACTGCCTTCGTCATGGACAAACAAGGTCGACTCAAAGGCAAGTAGCACTACCGGTGTATTGAGTGTCTTCCTCATGGCATTTACATTGGCGCTTGTCTCTTTCTCATGTACAGGTCCAATTATCGGATTCCTGCTTGTTGAGACTGCGACATCGGGTGACATTCTTGCCCCAGCAGTGGGAATGTTCGGTTTTGCATTGGCGCTCGCATTGCCATTTACAATTTTTGCAATGTTCCCTTCATTGTTGAAAAAGGCTCCACGTTCAGGTGGCTGGATGAACACCATAAAGGTTGTGCTTGGTTTTGTTGAGATTGCCTTTGCATTGAAGTTCCTCTCGGTTGCCGACCTTACACAGGGCTGGGGTATCCTTGACAGGGAGACATTCCTTGCATTGTGGATAATTCTCTTTACTCTGCTTGGTCTCTATCTGCTCAAGATTATCCGTTTCCCACACGATGATCCCGAGGACAAGAGAACCGGTGTTACATCGTTCTTTGTGGCGCTTGTTTCGCTGTCATTCGCTGTATATATGATACCGGGTCTTTGGGGTGCTCCATGTAAGGCCGTCAGCGCCTTCGCTCCTCCTATGTGGACACAGGATTTCAATATCTATGAAATTGCTTCCGACAAAGAGATATTTGAGGCGGACACAGATGATTATGACAAGGCCATTGAAATGTCGCGCACAGAAGGTAAGCCAATCTTCCTTGACTTTACCGGTCATGGTTGCGTTAACTGCCGACAGATGGAGGCTGATGTGCTGAATGATAAATCAGTACTTAAAACCCTTGGCAATAACTTTGTCATCGCTTCGCTTTATGTTGATGACAGAACTGAGTTGACTGATCCGTTCTGCGTCCTTGATGAGGAATATTACGAGGTCGGTGAAAAGTGGAGCTTCTTGCAGAAGCATAAGTTTGGAGCCGCAGCGCAGCCATTCTATGTAATTGTGGATTCTGAAGGTAAGCTCATGGGAAAGAGAACTTTCTCCTTTAACACAGATATCGAAGACTTTAAGAAATTCCTTAATGAAGGACTTGAAGCTTTCAACGAAAAGGAATAAATTGAATTTACCGTCTTTGACGGTGAAAATTAATGAAGAATGAATATCACTCCATTGACAAGACCTGTTTTCAATAGCAGGTCAAAGAAATTAGCAAAATATGCAACGCAGGCCGAGGAGATTCAGCGCGATGTGTTGAAACACCTCATAAGCGAAGCGTCAAACACCGAGTGGGGTATAAAGCATAACTACTGCGACATAAAGCAGTATGAGCAGTTCGCGAAGTCTGTCGGTGTTCAAGATTATGAGACCTTGAAACACGACATAGACCGCATGCGTCGTGGCGAGAAGAACGTGCTTTGGAAAGGTGGCTGTAAATGGTTCGCAAAATCATCGGGTACAACCAATGACAAGAGCAAGTTTATTCCCGTTACTCCTGCCGGTTTGCAGAAAGTCCATTACAAGGGTGGTTTTGATGTTGTTTCAAT
The DNA here is from genome assembly GCA_017381475.1 of Bacteroidaceae bacterium. Classification (GTDB taxonomy): domain Bacteria; phylum Bacteroidota; class Bacteroidia; order Bacteroidales; family Bacteroidaceae; genus HGM04593. Next base: position 26,212 of record JAFOCD010000019.1, on the reverse strand, counting down.
GTACTTGGCCAACAACCCCAAGAGCCGTCTCTTCTCGGGCAAGGCACTGATTCTTGGTGGCAGCCATGCGCCTAACTACAACTTGCAGAACAGTCTTGTCGGTGACTTGAGTGCTATTCTTATCGAGAATACCAACTTCTTCGTGAACATGTTTCGTGCTCCCAAGAAGGAGATTGCACTTTTGAGTGACTTCGAGGAGAAGATGGACAAGATTGCCCGTACCGTGTCGGTCCAGAACGTGACAAACCTCTCGGGTGTTCCGTCATGGATGATGGCTGTGCTCAAGCACATGCTCAACATAACCGGCAAACAGGGCGTAGAGGAGTTGTGGCCAAATCTGGAGGTGTTCTTCCATGGTGGTGTGGCCTTTACTCCTTATCGAGAGCAGTATCACCAACTCATTCGCAAGAGCGATATGAAGTACATGGAGACCTACAATGCGAGCGAGGGATTCTTCGGCATACAGAACGATCCGCTCGATCCGGCAATGCTGTTGATGATTGACTACGATATCTTCTATGAGTTCATTCCGCTTGACGAACTTGATTCACCCACACCACGCGTATTGCCTTTGTGGGAGGTTGAGGTTGGCAAGAACTATGCAATGCTCATCTCAACATCTTGCGGTTTGTGGCGTTATATGATTGGCGATACTGTGCGCTTTATGAGTAAGGACCCATACAAGATTGTAATTTCGGGTCGCACAAAGCACTTTATCAACGCATTCGGTGAGGAACTCATTGTTGAGAATGCCGAGAAAGGTCTGGAGAAGGCTTGTGCCGAGACTGGTGCAAAGATACTTGATTATACAGCTGCTCCTGTGTTTATGGATGCCAATGCGCAGTGCCGTCACCAGTGGCTTGTAGAGTTCGCCGAGCCTCCATGTTCAGAGTCGAAGTTTGTTGAGGTTCTTGACCAGACACTCCAGCTGGTAAACTCGGACTATGAAGCGAAACGATACAAAAATAAGACAATGCAACAACTTGAACTGGTAGTTGCGCGCAAGAATCTCTTTAGTGATTGGTTAAAAAGCAAGGGTAAACTGGGTGGTCAGCACAAGGTTCCCCGTTTGAGCAACAGCCGCCAATATATCGAGGAGTTGTTAGAGATGAACAAATAATGCGATATTGGAATTCAATAATGTTTTTTGCCGTGGCACTGTTGCTCGCAGCATGTGCCAGCATTGGATCGCCTGATGGCGGTCCCTATGACGAGGACCCTCCAGTCCTCGTCAAGGCTACTCCTGTGCTTGGTGCAACCGGCGTGCAGACGGCAAAGATAACACTTGAATTCGATGAGAATATAAAACTGGAGAGCGCTTTTGAGAAGGTTGTCGTTTCACCGCCGCAGATGCAGATGCCCGAAATAAAGTATGCAGGCAAGAAGGTCTCGGTTGAACTCTTTGATACTCTCCGCCCCAACACTACCTATTCCATTGATTTTAGCGATGCGATAGTAGACAACAACGAAGGCAATCCCTATGAGAACTTTGCCTATGTCTTCTCTACAGGCGAGCAGGTCGATACCTTGGCTGTGTCTGGTACGTTGCTCAATGCCCAGGATCTTGAACCCATAAAGGGCATGGTCGTTGGCCTCCACTCATGTCTCGATGACAGCGCTTTCAACAAGTTGCCTCTCGAGCGTGTTTCCCGCACCGATTCACGCGGTCGCTTTACAATCAAGGGTATTGCTCCGGGCAAATACCGTGTCTATGCGCTTGCCGATGCCAATCAGAACTTCATGTTCGACCAGAAGAGCGAGGCTGTAGCATATCTCTCCGACATCATAGAACCGCATGCAATGCCGGCTGTGCGCCCTGATACCGTGTGGCGCGACAGTGTGACAATCGATACCATCCGCTTTGTAAACTATACGCGCTTTATGCCAGATGACATAATGCTCCGTGCCTTCAAGGTGGATTTTACATCACAGTACCTCATAAAGCGTACACGTGATACACATAACAAGATAACCCTCTTCTTTGCGGCAGAGAATAAGGAACTTCCGCAAATTGAAGGTCTTGGTTTTGATTTTTCCGGTGCCTACGTGCTTGAGAAAAGCCTTAAGAATGACACTCTTGTCTATTGGCTAAAGGACTCTACGCTTTATCGCAACGACACTTTGGCTCTGAAACTGTCATATCGTGCAAGTGATGTTGACGGCAATTACTTTGACCAGATAGACACCTTGTACATCTCGGCCAAAAAGCGTTGGGAAAATGTGCAGAAACAGCAGCAGAAGAAATATGAGGAGGATGTGAAGGCTTTCATGCGCGAGGCAAAGAAGTCTCCCGATTATGACGAGGAGAACCCTCCTGCTTTCGTGCCCAAAACAAAGCTTCTGCCTGTGCGTTTCTCCGGTTCTGCAACAATGGATGTTGACGGCACTTGCAAGTTCAGTTTCGACGAACCGTTGCTTTCGGTTAACCCCGATGCAATACATCTCTTCAAGAAGGTCGATACACTTTGGGTTCCCATGGAGCATATTTTCAGTCAGGATACGGCGAATATACGCAAATATGACCTCTTTGCCGAGTGGCGTCCCGAGAATACCTACAAGGTAGTTGCCGATTCGGCAGCCTTCAAGGGGCTATATGGCGGCATTTCGGACGAGTTTACCCGTGAGATCAGCTTTCGTTCGCTCGATGAGTATGCAGTCCTCTATGTAAGCATTGCCGGTGTCGGCAACAATGGAATCCTGCAGCTGATTGATGCTAGTGAGAATGTTGTAAAGGAGGAAAAGACCGTTAACGGCCGCACTTCCTTCTATTTCATCCGCCCCGGGAAATACTATATGCGTCTCATCTTTGACAATAATGGCAACGGCAAGTGGGATACCGGTGACTATGAAAAGGGCATACAGCCCGAGCATGTGGCCTATTATCACCACGCACTCGACCTCAGGGCACTCTTTGAGTACAGTCAGGAGGATTGGGATTTGGGCAAGCCCCTCAATGAGCAGAAACCGCTTGAGATAACCAAGCAGAAGCCCGATAAGGAGCGCCGCAAGATGAATCGCAATGCAACACGCAATTTCAAATAACCGATTAATATATACCGATATGGAAAACAAATTCATGATATACAACACACTCACTCGCAAGAAAGAGTTGTTTGAGCCGCTCCACGCTCCCAATGTGGGACTCTATGTGTGCGGTCCCACAGTCTATGGCCCTGCCCATCTTGGTCATGCGCGCCCTGCAATAACATTTGATGTGCTCTTCCGCTACCTCCAGAATCTTGGATATAAGGTGCGCTATGTACGTAACATCACCGATGTTGGTCACCTTGAGCACGATGCTGATGAGGGCGAGGACAAGATTGCAAAGAAAGCACGCCTTGAGCAGCTTGAGCCAATGGAGGTAGTGCAGCAGTACACACTCCACTACCACAAGGTGATGGAGGCTTTGAATGTTCTGCCCCCAAGCATTGAACCCCATGCATCGGGTCACATCATTGAGCAGATTGAGCTTGTCAAGGAGATTCTTGATAACGGCTTTGCTTATGAGAGTCAGGGCTCGGTCTACTTCGATGTTGCAAAGTATGACAAGGCTCACAAATATGGTATCCTCTCTGGTCGCAACCTTGACGATGTACTCAACACCACACGTGAACTCGACGGTCAGGACGAGAAGCGCAACCCTGCCGATTTTGCTTTGTGGAAATGCGCCCAGCCCGAGCACATCATGCGTTGGCCATCGCCATGGAGTAACGGTTTCCCCGGTTGGCATTGTGAGTGTACCGCTATGGGACGCAAGTATCTTGGTGAGCAGTTCGACATTCATGGTGGCGGCATGGACCTCGTCTTCCCACATCACGAGTGCGAGATTGCGCAGGGTATGGCTGCTATGGGTCACCATGTTGTCAAGTACTGGATGCACAACAACATGATTACAATCAATGGCACAAAGATGGGCAAGTCATTGGGTAACTTCATTACCCTTGACGAGTTCTTCACTGGCTCTCACGCCCTGTTGGCACAGGCCTATTCGCCAATGACAATACGTTTCTTCATTCTCCAGGCCCACTATCGCAGCACTGTTGACTTCAGCAACGAGGCATTGCAGGCAGCAGAGAAGGGAATGCAGCGCCTGCTCGAGGCTTACAAGACCCTCAGTGGTCTATCGGCATCGGGCGAGACAACAGCCGATGTCAAGGAGTTGCGTAACAAGTGCTACGATGCCATGAACGACGACATGAATACTGCACAAGTAATCTCTCACCTCTTCGATGCATCGCGTGCAATCAACCAGCTTGCCGACAAGAAGGCGACCATCAGCGAGGCCGACCTTGCCGAGCTCAAGGAGACATTCCATCTGTTTGCGTTCGACATTCTTGGACTCAAGGAGGAACGTGGCTCCGACAGCGGCCGCGAGGAGGCTTTTGGCAAGGTCGTGGACATGCTTCTCCAGCAGCGTCTGGTAGCGAAGGCCAACAAGGACTGGGCTACAAGTGACCGCATACGTAATGAACTTGCCGAGCTTGGCTTTGAGATAAAAGACGGCAAGGAAGGTACAACCTGGAAATTAAACCGATAAATCATGTTACACAAGGCATACATATTGCTCATTGCTTTTCTCTTGATTAGCTGTGGCAGCAGTTCAAGCAATGATACAGCCGCGGCTGCAAAGCCTGCAGGTGAGTCAACTCCACTGGTGGAAAGCGTACCGCAGGTTGTTGAGCCACGGGCAATTGTTCCACAGTTCAACGCTGATAGTGCATACAACTTTGTGGCGCGTCAGGTAGCCTTTGGCCCCCGCGTCCCAGGTACTGTAACACACCGCAAGTGCGGCGACTATCTTGTATCCAAACTGCGTTCATATGGTGCAGAGGTAGTGACACAAGATATCGATCTCAAGGCATACAACGGTGACCTCCTCAAGTCGCGCAACATCATAGCCCGTTTCCAGCCCGAGAAGATGGAACGAGTGATGCTTTGCGCCCATTGGGATACACGTCCTTGGGCCGATTCTGACCCCAATAAAGCCAACCACTACAAACCACTTCCCGGCGCAAACGACGGCGGTAGCGGTGTGGGTGTACTGCTCGAAATCGCACGTCAGCTAGCAGATGTACCTACAACCGTAGGTGTTGATATCATACTTTTTGATGCCGAGGATTATGGCCTTCACGAGAACGATGTAGAGAAATATGCTTCGGTTACAAATTCATGGGCATTGGGCTCGCAATATTGGTCGCGCCATCCACACGAGTTTGCCTATGGACCCAAATATGGAATTCTGCTTGATATTGTAGGTGCGCCCGGTTCGCAGTTCAGACAGGAGGGTATTTCAATGCATTATGCTCCAAATGTCGTGCGCATGGTGTGGAAGCACGCCAAGGATGCCGGCTATTCGAGATTTTTTGTTGATGAAGAGGGTGGTTACATCACAGACGACCATCTGTATGTGAACAAGACCGCAGGTATCCCATGCATAGACATCATAAATTGCGACCCCGAAAGCCCAAATGGTTTCGGTCCCTATCATCACACCATGAAGGATGATATGGATTGGATTGACAAGGAGACACTTAAGGCTGTCGGTCAGACAGTGCTTTATGTAATTTATAGCGAGAAATAATGGCAACGATACAGGAAATACAGGACGAGATCATCGCCGAGTTCAGCGATTTTGAAGATTGGCTCGACCGCTACCAGCTGCTAATTGACCTAGGCAGCGAGCAGGAGCCACTTTCCGATGAGTACAAGACCGATAATAACCTCATAGAGGGCTGTCAGAGCCGCGTATGGTTACAGGCCGATTATGTTGACGGCAAGGTACATTTCCGTGCCGAGAGCGATGCCATGATTGTCAAGGGCATTGTCTCGTTGCTGATAAAGGTATATTCCGGTCGAACTCCCGATGAGATACTTGACACCGAGCCGCGCTTTGTCGAGGCAATAGGCCTGAAAGAGCATCTCTCCCCCACACGCAGCAACGGTCTGTTGGCAATGATTAAGCAGATGAAGTTATATGCGTTGGCATTCAAAACTAGAGGATGATACAAAAAGATACGGTGAAGCTTCACCGTATCTTTTTGTATCAATTCAATCGCAGCAACCGTGTTAGGTCTTTACAATCTTGTAGAGCTTGTCGCTTGGGCGCACCTTGCAGGGAACCTTGAACGAAACCCTGTCGCCTTTGTTCACCTTTTCTACCGGTTGCAGGTCGACGCGTGGGTCTTCAAGCTCCAGGTACACGGCGCCGGTTGTTGGGCCGGTGATGAGAATCTTCTCGCCTGCATCAATGGTGCCTGCCTCAATGAGGAACTCGCCCACGCCAAGCTTTGAGAAGTGTTTCATGGCCTTTCCGATATATACCTTACGCTCGGTGGCCTGTGAACCATATATGTTGCTCCACTCGCCAAGTTTCTGTCCCTGGTAGTAGCCGTCCCAGAATCCGCGGTTAAACACGGTTGCCAGGCGTTCGTCCCAAGCATCCTTCTTCTCCTCGGTGAGTTCACCGGCAAGGTAGGCCTCAAGTGCCTCGTTGTAGCAGCCGGCAACGGTTTGTACATATTCGGGACCACGGGCGCGGCCTTCAATCTTGAACACGCGCACGCCGCTCTCAATCATGCGGTCAATGAAGCGTATGGTCTTGAGATCCTTGGGTGACATGATGTATTTGTTGTCAACCTCCAGTTCAATGTCGCTCTCGCGGTCCTTTACAATGTAGCCACGGCGGCACACCTGCATGCACTCGCCACGGTTGGCGCTGCGGCCGAGCTGGTGAAGCGACATGTAGCACTTGCCCGAGATTGCCATGCACAATGCTCCGTGGCAGAACATCTCTATGCGCAGCAGCTCGCCCTTGGGGCCGCGTATGTCCTCGTCAATGATTACCTTGTGTATTGCTGCAACCTGCTCCATCTTCAGCTCGCGTGCAAGTACCACAACATCGGCAAACTGTGCATAGAACTTCATTGCTTCGCTGTTGCTTATGTTGAGCTGTGTGGAGAGGTGTACCTCAACGCCAACGCGGTTACAGTACTGCATCACTGCCACATCTGCAGCAATGACAGCCGAGATACCGCTCTCCTTGGCTGCATCAATAATCTGGTACATCATTGCAAGGTCATCCTCGTAGATGATGGTGTTCACCGTGAGGTAGCTCTTTATGCCGTGCTCATCGCATATCTGTGCAATCTCGCGCAGGTCATTTATTGAGAATGCGCTTGCCGAGTGGGCGCGCATGTTAAGGTGCTCGATACCAAAATAGATTGAGTTTGCTCCTGCTTGAATGGCTGCAGCGAGGCTCTCGCGCGAACCCACAGGTGCCATTATCTCAAAATCGCTTCTCTTGTAGTTCATGGATTGTTTGTAATTTGCCTACAAAGATATATCTTTGCAAGGAAATAACAAACTCATAGCAGATTATTAGACAATGAAGATTGCCAATATTGAATTCGGGAAATATCCCATCTTTCTTGCTCCAATGGAGGATGTGACTGACGCTGCGTTCCGCTTGCTGTGCAAGAGGTTCGGGGTTGACATGGTATATACCGAATTCGTGTCGAGCGATGCTCTCATACGTGATGTAAACAGCACTGTGCGCAAATTGCAGGTGTATGACAAGGAGCGTCCAGTTGCAATACAGATATATGGCAATGAGGTAGAGCCTATGGTCGAGGCTGCTAAGCGAGTTGAACTTGCAAAGCCCGATATCCTTGACATCAACTTTGGCTGTCCTGTAAAGAAGGTGGCACGCAAGGGATGCGGTGCCGGCATGTTGCAGAACATCCCAAAACTGCTTGAGATTACAAAGGCTGTGGTGGATGCTGTGAACATCCCTGTTACCGTGAAGACACGCCTTGGCTGGGACGAGAACAGCAAGTGCATTGTTGACCTTGCCGAGCGTCTGCAGGATTGTGGTATAGCCGCACTCACGGTGCATGGCCGCACACGCGCGCAGATGTACACCGGCGATGCCGACTGGACACTCATTGGCAAGATAAAGGAGAACCCCCGAATGCACATCCCAATCATTGGCAACGGTGATGTGAAGACACCCGAGCGTGCCAAGGAGTGCTTTGACAAGTATGGTGTGGATGCGGTAATGATTGGCCGTGCAAGTTTCGGCCAGCCATGGATTTTCCGTGATGTGAAACACTATCTCGAGTATGGCGAGCCTGCTGTGCCGTTTACATTCACCGAGTGCATGGATATTCTGCGTGAACAGGTGAGGGATAGTGTGGAGTGGCTTGGCGAGCGTCCGGGAATACTTCATGTGCGCCGTCATCTTGCGGCAACGCCGCTTCTCAAGGGACTCAACGATTTCCGCCCGCTGCGCATTGAGATGCTCCGTTGCGAGAAGATGGACGAGCTGATGTCTATCCTTGACAGAATTGTGGAATTTTACGGCTGAGAATGCATGAATAAAATAAAGAGAAGGCAAATCCCGAGATTTGCCTTCTCTTTAACTATCCGTTTGTTACTCCTCGATTGTGCAAGCCTTTAGATAGTTGATTACCGGGTTTGCGTACATCTCGAGTATCTTTGTGCGGCAGAACTCGTCATCGCGGTTCGGAAGGTCGACTTTCTCAATCTGTCCCTGCATGTAGGCATCAAGTCTTGCCTTCTCCTCGGCTGTGTACTTGTCGGCAAAGCGCGTATCGCCTGTCAGCATCTCATAGTAATAGTAGTTGATTGGCCAGAACTTGTAGTTCTTGTGGATGTGCTTGTCGATGATGCGTGCCACTGCTGCGGTCTTCTCGTTCTTGCCGAGCGTGCGGTCAATGGCATCAATCTCGTCGTTGATACAGTCGGCAACATGGTAGTGGATGCCACCCTTGTAGCCGAACATACCGGTCTTCATGTTGATAAGGTCATCCTGTGGAGCTTTCTTCCACTCTGGGTTGTCGCGTTTCTGCTGGAACTCCTTTGCTTTGAGATAGTCACATGGGTCATACTCGTACGAGATAGTTGTCGGTGCAATGTTGAGAACCTTCAAGGCATCAATGATGTCACCGGCACTGTACATTGAGAGCATCTTGATGAGACCCTCCTGTGTGCGGTCGTTGCTGTCCTTGGCGCGACCCTCGCGCTGTGCAAGCCAAATTGGCTGTTGGCGTTCGGTGATGGCATGGTGCATGTATGATGACAGACGCTTTGACGATGCGAGCATCTCGCGTATGCTTGCCGAGCGCTGAACAATGAAACTGCGGTTCACGCGTACCAGTTTCTTTATCCATGGGCGGATGAGCAGGTTGTCGCCAATTGCAATCTCAACAGTGTTGCCCACTGTCTCAATGAACACAACACACAGGAATGCCGAGTCCATGATGATGTCGCGGTGGTTCGAGATGCAGAGCGACTTTGCCATGTTCTCCTTGTTCTCCACGCTCATTGTGAGACCGCTTGAGAGCTTCTTGAGAACATTCTGAAGGAATGGGTATACAAGTGTCTTTTGGAATTCTGTGTTGCTCTTTGATGCACGCATCTGGGCAGCGATATATTCAAATGGAATGTCCTTGAACGCCTGTCCCATTACTGCCTGGAATTCGGGGTCGGCAATGAGCTCTTCGAAAATCTGTGGAAGTTCTTCGGGGGTGTAAGGACGGATTTCGTCAAATTCTGCTGGTATCATAGTGCTATATTTTATTGTTTTCTAGACGGTTGTGGTTATGGATGCGGTATGAAGCGCCCATTATGCAATGCAAGATACGGCAAATAAAATCAATACGCAAATAAACATTCAATTTTTGTTGTGATATGCAAATCTACACTATTTTTTGTTTAATTTTGCATTTTGATTTTGTCTGCATGCGCAGACTGCAACATTAAATCTAAAAACGACCTTTTCATTACAATGAAACATTTTAAAAAACTTATTTCATGGATACCGGGCGGAGTGACAACTCTGGCGATATTCATTCTCTTGTTCGGCTATTTGGGCTATAAGATGGGCGCTGCAAATATGCTGAATACAATAATGAAAACTTCGCATGATTTGTTGCTGAACACGGTGTTCTATCTTATGGCAATCTGTGTTTTGACCGGTGCTATTGGCAAGATTTTCGTTGAGTTCGGCGTGGTGAAACTACTTGAGAAACTGTTGCGCCCGTTGATGAAACCGCTGTTCAACCTGCCCGGTGTGGCTTCGCTTGGCGCGGTGCTGACATTCCTCTCCGATAACCCTGCAATCATATCGTTGGCACAAGACAAAAAGTTTGCGTCATACTTCAAAAAGTATCAGTTCATTTCACTCAATAACTTCGGAACATCTTTCGGTATGGGCCTTTTGGTTATTGTGTTTATGATAGGCCAGGGCTATTTTGTGGAGTCTTTTGTGGGATTCATAGGTGCTATGATAGGTTGCATAGTCTCTACAAGGCTTATGCAGTATTTTGTAATAAAGGCGTATCCCCGCTTCAAGGAAGAAAATGCGGCGGAATTGGATGAGGTTGAGGAGAACAAGGAAGAGCATGCCAACAAGTCGGTTTTCTTGCGTGTTCTTGATTCATTGCTTGATGGCGGACGCTCAGGTGTAGATGTAGGTATGATGATTATTCCGGGTGTGCTTGTAATATCTACCATTGTGATGGTGCTTACATTCGGCCCTGATGAGACAAAAGGCTATACAGGTGCTGCATATCAGGGTGTGGAACTGTTGCCATGGATAGGTGAAAAATTGGATTTTGCTTTTGAATGGCTCTTCGGTTTTACCGATCCACATCTCATTGCGTTCCCGATTACGGCTATTGGTGCTGTAGGTGCTGCTCTTGGTCTTGTACCTAACTTCGCTGCCGAGGGGTGGATTGACGGTAATGCCATTGCTGTGTTTACAGCCATTGGTATGTGTTGGAGCGGTTTCTTGAGTACGCATACAGCAATGCTTGACGCGCTTGGTTATCGCAAGCTCACTTCAAAAGACATACTTTCTCATACGATAGGTGGCCTTGTGGCCGGTATAGCAGCTCATTGGATATATGTGGTTGTTTCTCTGCTCTTCTTTTCGCCGGAACCAGTTGAAAGTATTGTCAAACTTTCCGACAAATCTCCTGTTACTATTGAATGGAACAACGGTGAGTATGTATGGGGCAATGTAGATGCCGACAATATGGCTATGCAGAAAGTGAAGGTTTCTGTGCCCGAAAAAGGAACATTGACGGTGGTGCTCAACAATGCCGAAGCTTCAGAGCCTTTGAGTACATACGGTGTGGTATTGACCGATGAGAAGGGAAATACTCTCAAGTCATCATACCATATAGGTGTTACAAATTCTGGAACAGGAGTGCGCTATACACTTGTAGATGTTGAAAAAGGTGTTTATCCCTTGTGCTGCTATGTTGTAGGTGAGGAGGCTCTTGCTGATGCCAAGGGTTCTACGGTGCTAAAGTTCGAGTCGGAGAGAGGTGCGGAGTTGCGCAAGTTGGAGGAACTTGTTATGCTTGCAGGAATAGCTATAGAGAAGAATGAAGTGACTTCGACCAATGTGGCAATGCTGAAGCATGTATATGAGAAAACGAAATCATTGTCTATGTCGGCTGATGACAAGAGTGCTACAATAGAGCAGATAAAGGCTGCATGCAATGAACTCAGTGAGGCATATGCCCTTTATCTCGGTATAGCGGTGAAATGACTTTAATGAAAACCGTATGATAGTAATCGTTTGAATGATATGAGAATTGGTGTTTTGACAGCGATGACCTCTGAGTTCGAGCAGCTTGTGGCAATGCTCGATGGGGTTGTCAAGTTTGAAAAGAATAGTATAGAGTATCTTGTTGGCCGTGTTGGCGAGAATGAGATTGTTTTGCGTCAATGTGGAATTGGCAAAGTGAATGCGGCGCTGGGTGCGGCCGAACTCATACGCGCCTTTGCTCCCGATGCAATGGTCAGTACCGGTGTTGCAGGTGGCATTGACTGTTGTCTTGGGGTTATGGATGTTGTGGTGAGTTCGTCAATCGTGTACCACGATGTGTGGTGCGGTATGGGCTGCGAGTATGGTCAGGTGCAGGGTATGCCTGCGGTGTTTGCAGCCGATGAGGCTATGTGTCGTGCTGCGCAGTCGCTCAATGATGATGCCGGCAACAAGACCCGCATACATGCAGGTCTCATTTGTACAGGTGACCAATTCATAACCAACCGCGATGAACTGGACAAGATAAAGGGTAACTTCCCTGCTGGCCTTGCGGTGGATATGGAGTCTGCTGCAATTGCGCAGACTTGTCATATCTATGGCGTGCCGTTCGTGAGTTTCCGCATCATAAGTGATACTCCGGGCGTCGATAAGCATATTGAACAATACGAGAACTTCTGGGGCGAGATGGCCGACCGTTCATTCGGTGTCACCCGCCGTTTCCTGATGAAACTTTAACAGAATGTAGTTATGGAAAAGATACCAAGTTTTACAATTGACCATATACGCCTGTTGCGTGGTGTGTATGTATCGAGACAGGATGTTGTTGGTGGCGAGGTTGTGACAACCTTTGATGTGCGCATGAAGGAACCCAATCGTGAGCCTGCGCTCAGCCCAAGTGCAATTCATACTATGGAGCATCTTGTGGCAACATTCTTGCGCAATCATCCGGTGTGGGCAAGTCGCATAGTCTATTGGGGGCCTATGGGCTGCCTGACAGGAAATTATCTCATTGTCAAGGGCGATGTGTCTTCGCGTGAGATTGTTCCATTACTATGTGAGGCTTTTGCTTTCGTTGCCTCATTTGAGGGTGAGGTGCCAGGTGCAACCGCGCGTGACTGTGGAAACTATTTGCTTATGAACCTGCCCGAGGCGCAGTGGGAGGCGCGCAAGTACTTGAACGAGGTTCTTGAGAATATTGCTGCTGAAAATTTGAATTATCCGGAATAATACATATCTTTGGACAAAATCGGATATTGATAAACTTTTTTAAAGATATTGTTATGAAAAAACTATTTATGGCCTTGATGGCTGTTTTGGTGTTGGTAAGTTGTGGTGTTGACAAGAAAGAAGTTCCTGTTGTAGAAACAGAGGCTGATGTATTGACACTGACAGCAAAGATTATGAATGATGCGGCTGAAGGTATTGAGAAAGCGACAACAGCCAAAGAATTTTTAGAAGCCATGGAGGCGATGGCTGTAGAAGTGAAGAAGGCTGACAAAGCGGTAAGTGGTGCTGTCAAAGCTCTGGACAAGATGTCTGACGCTGAGCTCAATGAGAAGTATCCCGAGCAGATGGAAGTGCTAAGGGCTGCAAGCGAAAAGTATTATAAGGCTATTGAAGCCAAGAATGAGATAGTCTTTAATTTGACTCCGCAGCAGAAAGAAGAACTAGTAAAGATTTTCCAGAAGATACAAAAGTGATGTGAATATCACTGATTCAACAAAAAAGTCAACTTCGCATGAAGTTGACTTTTTTGTTGTCCTACCCGGATTCGAACCAGGACAAACAGAACCAAAACCTGTTGTGCTACCATTACACCATAGGACAATCCTTATTGTGCTCTCTTTTGAAGAGCGGTGCAAAGGTATGCATTAAATGTGTAAATGCCAAATAATTTGGGCTGTTTTTGCTTGGGTGTCACCCGCGCGGCCATTAAATCCTGAATGAATTTACGGCTCTAATTACTTTTTCTACATCGCTGTCGCTCATTGCGGGGTGACAGGGGAGGCTCAATACACGGGCGTGTATCTCCTCGGTGATTGGCAGATGAAGGTGACTGAATTCACGCAGGGCCTCCTGTTTGTGTGGGGGAATAGGGTAGTGTATCAGCGTTTCTATTCCCAGTTCTTGCAAATGTGCTTTAAGCTCCTCCCTGTATGGTGTTGCGATGGCGAAGATGTGATATACGTGGTTGCCGTCACGGTCTGCTGTGGGCGGTGTGACTGAAGGGTTGGTTATTGAACCAATGTATTTGTGGGCAATCTCTCTGCGTCTTTCGTTGTCGGCGTCAAGATGAGGTAGCTTTACGCTCAAGGCAGCAGCCTGTATCTCGTCGAGGCGGCTGTTTACGCCCCTGTAGATGTTTGTATATTTCTTGTGTGAACCATAATTGGCTATGGCTCTTGCTGTGTCGGCAAGTTGTTGGTCGTTGGTTGTTATTGCTCCTCCATCGCCTAATGCACCAAGATTCTTGCCCGGATAGAAACTGAATGCAGCAGCATCGCCCAGACAGCCTGTGCGTTTGCCTTTGTACATTGCTCCGTGCGCCTGTGCACTGTCCTCAATAACTTTTAGGGAATGTCTTGCTGCAATGGCGTTTATCTTTTCCATGTCTGCGACAAGGCCATAGAGGTGCACGGGCATAATAGCGCGTGTGCGGCTGGTGATGAGGCTTTCAATCAGTTCTGGGTTGATGTTGCAACTGCCCTGATATGGTTCGCAAAGAACGGGTTTAAGTCCTGCCTCCATAATCGCGAGTATGGTTGCAATGTATGTGTTTGCTGGGACAATGACCTCGTCGCCATGATGCATCGCTCCCGTTTCGCAGTATGCCCTTAGGATAATTGTGAGCGCGTCAAGTCCATTGCCGGTACCAATACAGTACTTGCAGTCGCAATACTCTGCAAACAGCGACTCGAACTGTTCACACTCCTTACCGCGTATGTACCAGCCCGATTGGGCGGCTCTGGTCACGGCTTCGGTGAGTGCCGGCTCGTATCTACGGTTAATCTCTTTTAGGTCGCAATACTTGATCATCTGCCGTTCTGTTTAAGGTCAATGATATATGTGTCATACACTACGGCGCGTCCTCCCAGACGTTCCTTGTATGCGATGAGTCCGGTGTTTAGGTAGTGCCCACCATCTTCTACCGATATGCCAAAGTCAAAGTATCTCTTATCGGCGAAATGTGTGTGTATGAGGTGTTCGTACAAATGGTCAAGTGCGCTTATGCGGCGACCTTCTTCTGTTGTTGCCGAATATTGCATGTGTACTACGCACTCCGTGATGAACAGCACAACGCCGCCAAGCGTGTTGCCGTTGTTGTCGGCAACGCAAAATAGTCTTATATTTTCGGGAAAACGCTCTTTGAGCATTGTAATCTCCTCAATGCTGTGCACCGGTGTAACGTTGTATTTGCTTTGTAACCTTTCGTCAAGAATGTTCCAGAATGTGGTGAAGTTACTCTCCTCAATAATGTTCAGGCGGCTTTTCACGCTCTCAGTCAGCTTGCGTCTGCCACTTATCGGCAATGGTTTTCCAAGTGGAATGGCCGATGATACCTTGCGCTCGGCAACTGCTGCTCCGTTACGGAACAGGGAGTACAGGTCCTCTTCACAGGGGTAGCTGTGGTATATGTGTGGCGTGGGCTTGTATATGAACTTTGTGGCGGCTGTGTTTACAAGGATGTACTTCTTGGCAATGTCAAATAGGTAAAGCACTTCGTTTGTTGTTGTGCCGTATGCAAGAAGCAGACCGCCGTATGTGAGTCCGTTGTGTGAGCAGAAATGCTCTGCTTTTATGTGTGCAGGTAGTATGGCAATGAGCTCCGCATTACGGTAGAACATGAGCGAGTGGTCGGCAAAACGGTTGGAATGGTAATCCATGTAGCCGCGCTTGTGAAGGAATGTTCCGTTGCGGCTGGCATCGACAAAACTGTCCCACTCGGCCTGCTTGCCGGCGGTGTATTTCTCTATTCTGTATTCGTGTGCCTGCTGTTCCATTATTTGCCAATGTGTTTAAGG
The DNA here is from genome assembly GCA_017381475.1 of Bacteroidaceae bacterium. Classification (GTDB taxonomy): domain Bacteria; phylum Bacteroidota; class Bacteroidia; order Bacteroidales; family Bacteroidaceae; genus HGM04593. The sequence goes on along the minus strand of JAFOCD010000019.1, from coordinate 10,609 downwards.
AACTCTTCGTATGAGTTTATGTAGGTTGCCTCGTCATACGAGTGTGATGCCATTACAAGCAGAACCGCATCGGGCGAGAAGTTCCTTATCTCGTCCCATGTGTCGGGCGGGATGAGCAGTCCTTTATCTTTTGCGTCCAGCTGGTAGGTTTTTCGGCCGTTCTTGTCCTCAAGGGTTATCTCCACGCTGCCATTGACAGCAATGACATATTCCGACGATACTTTGTTCGAGTGCTTTCCGCGCTCCTGCCCCTGTGGCACGCTGTGTATCCAGTAAACCCTCTGTATCTTGAAGGGTACTTCGTGTCCCTCCTCAACGATGGTGAGGCTGCCACGGTTGTCGGTATGTGTCTTGAGTTTGTCCATTTGGAAATCCTTTCTATGGCAAAAATATCGAAAATTTGTTACTGTCGCAATTTTTGCAATGAAAAAGATGGGTTGGCTCTACAATATGATATTGCATTTTACAGCATTCTGTGCTGTATGCTGCGCAAGTTCCATGGCCGTTATTCCTTTTGCCTTGGCTACCGCGTCGTATATGTCGGCGATGGGGGTGTTACTTTCATCGCTCTCGATGAAGAGTTTGTCTGCCGGGATGGTCTTTGCGCTGTCGGGGTTGAACTGTTCGCCAAGTGATATGTAGAGGCCTGCTCTTGCGAGTTGTACGGCCTGTTCCGGCTTGCCACGGAAACCGTGTATTATCCATGCCTGTAGGGGCGAAACTTCCTTGTGTATGGCAATGAGTTCGTCGTATGCCTTTACACAATGTATGATGAGCGGTTTCTCTGCCTTTTCGGCAAGCAGGGCGTGGGCGCGGAATATCTCCTTTTGTAACTCTATGTCTGCAGGTGATTTCAGTTTGTCCAGTCCACATTCGCCAATGGCAATTACATTCAGTTCTGTAACTGCTTTCTCAATGGCTGCAAACTGCTGTTGCCAGTTGTTTGTTATATTCCAAGGGTGTGTTCCAAGTGATATGTTCCTGCCGGGGATGTGGCAGGTGCAGTTTAGGATAGCATGCCGGCTGTCGGCACCAATGTAGTGGGTGTGTATGTCAATGAGATGCATAGCCTGCGCTTCTCTTATGGTACAGGGTCATATCCCGAGCCTCCCCATGGATGACAGCGCAGAATGCGCCTGATGGCAAGGTAGAGTCCTTTGATGGGGCCGTGCTTGCGCAGTGCTTCAACAGCATATTGTGAGCAGGTTGGGGTGAAACGGCACGATGGAGGTGTCATTGGGGATATTACCTTCTGATAGAATCTTATAGGTAGTATAAGTATCGCTACAAGGATTTTTCGCATATTATGCCCTCTTTTGTGAGTATGCTTTCCAGCAGTTTAATCATCTTCTTTCTTATAAACGCTGTGCTGTTGTGTTTATTGTCTATGTATATGATTGCAACTGCCATCTTCTTGCCGCTGTTTTCCAGTGCTTCAACGAACTGGTGCTTGCTTGTGCGGTATGCTTCGCGTATGCGTCTCTTTACAAGGTTGCGGTCAACGGCGTGGCGAAACCTTTTCTTTGAGACATTTATGAGAATTGCAGCAGTTGGTTCCTGTGCTTCCTGCGGCTGCTCAATGAAGATTGCACGCATGGGGAATGACGTAACTGATGTGCCATTGGCATATACCTGCTCGATGGCGCTTTTGCTTTTAAGGTGTTCCTTTAGTGGAAAAGTGTTACGTTTCATCCTAGCGGTTATTTTTTAATGATTCAGCCCCGTCTTTTGGACGAGGCTGAAGGAATATCTTTTTACTTGTTGTTCGCTGTCAGGTATGCGTCCAATGCTGCCGGCATGTTGGTTGCCGCGGCAGACGGCGCTTCAAGATCGAGTCTAAGTCCGTGCTCCTTGATGTACTCGGCTGTTACATTGCCAAAACATGCAATCAGCTGCTCTCCCTGTGTGTAATCGGGGACATTCTTGTTCAGCGAGTCAATTCCGTGTGGGCTGAAGAAGATGAGCATATCGTATGACTTGATGTACTCGGGAGCGATCTCTGTGCTCACTGTGCGGTACATCTCGGCCTGTGAGTGCTTGATGCCGTGCTTGTCAAACAGTTTGTTCAACTCGTGGTTGTGTACATTTGACATGGGTACAAAGTATGTCTCTGTCTTGTGCTTTGCAAACAACGGGTCAAGGTCCTGTATGTGGCCGTTACCGAAGAATACCTTTCTCTTGCGGTACTGCACATACTTCTGGATGTACAATGAGATTGTCTCCGAAAGACAGAAATATTTCATGTCATCGGGGATTGCAACTCTCAACTCCTTGCACAATGTAAAGAAGTGGTCGATAGCATGGCGTGAAAGGAATACAATGGCAGTGTGGTTCAGGATTGATACCTTCTGCTGTCTGAACTCCTTTGCAGTAACTCCTTCAACCTTGATGAAAGAGCAGAAGTCTATCTGCACATTGTGCTTCTCTGCAATGTCAAAATATGGTGATTTTCCAGTAGCCGGTTTGGGCTGTGACACCAAAATCTTACTTACCTTCAATGTTCTAAATTTTTATCGTTACAAAATCATCCAGTTGTAGCATTGTTTTCCACACTATTGCATAGGGCAGAAATTCAAGCGCGCAAAGGTATAAAAAAATATCCACATAAATGCATTTTTTTGCAAAAATGATTTTGCTTAACCCGTTGATTATGGTGTACAAGTATGCGATTACGGTCAAAATAGAATAAATTTCAACAAAATTTAAAGGAATCTGTGGAATGAACAAAATTGCTAGGATAGCAGGTGTCAGCAGTAGCCCCCATAGTTTTATTGTAAAGGAGTAGAAAGTGTCCCACTCATCGGCAATATGTTTCGAGAATAGTATGCTGTTGACAATGTAGTGTATTCCTCTTTTTAATATGACGAACCCGGCCAATGCTGCTGCCGTAATTGCCATTGATGTTATAGCATCCTTATTTGTGACTCTATGCAGATGGCTGCCGAATGTCGCGGTCAGCAGTATTGTTGCATAGAAGACTGCTTGAAAATCCATTATCAGGTTGCATATCTTTGTAATATGCGTCCTGTCACTGTAGGGGAGTGTCTTGCTTTCGTAGTAAAAGATACACTTGGTGCGCTCAAGGATGTTGGCACCATTCATAAGTATGACATAGGAGATGCCCACAAGGTTCAGAATGAGCAACAGCAGTATACTGTTGTCATTTATCATATTGTAAGGCGCAAGGAGTTCTGTCATAGTGCAGCGTATTTTCTTACTTCGGCGTTCCAGCGTGGAGTGTTGCGTATGGCTTCAAGAGCCTCGGCTGGTGTTGTTGCCACGCTCCATATCTTGCTGTGTATCTCACCCATGAAATGCTCCTCCACAGCCTTCTCAAGTTGCGCTATGAAAGGGTTATAGTAGCCATTGATGTTGAGGATGACGATTGGGTTGAGGTAGAGACCCAGCTGTTTCCATGTAATTATTTCGCTCAGTTCCTCAATCGTTCCGCATCCGCCCGGCAGTGCAATGACAGCATCACTAAGGTTAGCCATCATCTGCTTGCGTTCGTGCATGGAGTTTGTGATGTGGAGTTCGGTCAGCCCGGGGTGATGCCAGTTCTGGTCAACCATGAACTGTGGAATCACGCCAATGGCCTTGCCGCCGTTTTCCAGTGCGCCGTCCTCGACCTTACGCATGAGGCCAATGCCTCCTGCGCCGGTAACTACAGTTATTCCCTCCTGGGCAAGAAGCGCGCCAAGTTCATAGGCTGTGTCGCCATAAACTTCGGCAGCCTTATTGCTGGATGCGCAGTATATGCATATATTCTTTATTTCCATGTGTCTATTGAATTCTGTTTAATTTTACCGCACTTCGTGCGTTTCCCGTTTTCAGCTTTAACCGCACTTTGTGCGCTTGAAACTCGGCTACACTCGCAGTAAAATGCTAAAGCGAGCTTTGCATTTTGCTCGTTTGCACGAGCTTTCACCTTTCACCTTTCAGCTTGTTTAAGTTCCCCAACTTCCGCGGTCGAGGTTGCGGTAACCTATTGCCTCGGCAATGTGCTGGAACTGGATGTTCTCGCTGCCGTCAAGGTCTGCAATTGTGCGTGCAACCTTTAGTATGCGGTCGTATGCGCGTGCAGAGAGGTCGAACCTTGTCATGGCTGTCTTCAGCATGGCGAGGCTTGTCTCGTCAAGTGCGGCATATTTAGCAATGAGTTTTGGGGGCATCTGTGCGTTGCAGTAGATGCCTTTCTCGTTTTTGAAGCGCTCTTCCTGTATCTTGCGTGCTGCAATTACTCGCTCGCGTATTGTCGCGCTTGATTCTCCCGGTGCGGTGTTCGAGATTTCCTCAAATGGTACGGGAGTAATCTCTATCTGCAGGTCAATGCGGTCGAGCAGTGGGCCGCTTATTTTATTCAGGTAGCGTTGTACCTGTCCGGGGCTGCAGGTGCAGTCCTTTGTTGGGTGGTTGTAGTATCCGCATGGACAGGGGTTCATTGATGCAACGAACATTATGCCGGCTGGGTATTCAACCTTGTAGTTGGCGCGTGCTACGCAAATCTTTCGGTCTTCGAGCGGCTGGCGCATGACCTCGAGCACATCGCGGCTGAACTCAGGCAACTCGTCAAGGAACAGCACGCCATTGTGGGCAAGTGAAATCTCGCCGGGTTTGGGGTTTGAGCCTCCACCGCACAGGGCTACCGATGAGATTGTGTGGTGCGGGCTGCGGAATGGGCGCTGTGTGATGAGCGCGATGCCGTCGGGCATCATTCCGCTTACCGAGTGTATCTTTGTTGTTTCAAGGCTCTCTTCAAGAGTGAGTGGTGGTAGTATGGATGGCAGTCGTTTTGCCATCATTGACTTACCGCTACCCGGAGGGCCTACCATGATGAGATTGTGTCCGCCAGCGGCTGCGACCTCAAAGGCACGTTTCACGCTCTCTTGACCGCGTACTTCGCTGAAATCGAACGGGAATGTACTCTGCTTTGAGTAGAAGTCGTTCTCTATGTCGACCCGGTGTGGTTCAATGTACTCCTTGTCGTCAAGGAACTGCAATACTTGCATTAGGTCGTCGGCACCGAATATGTCAATGCCGTTGACAACGGCGGCTTCTGCAGCGTTGCCTGTTGGCAGTATTACGCCTTCGTAGCCAAGCTCCTTGGCTTTGATGGTAATGGGGAGTGCTCCCTTTATTGGCATGAGTTTGCCATCGAGTCCCAACTCGCCCATGATGAGGTAGCGGTCGAGCTTTGCTGTTGAGACAACCTCGTCGGCGGCAAGAATGCCTATGGCAATTGGAAGGTCGTAGGCCGAGCCCTCCTTCTTGATATCGGCAGGCGCCATGTTTACGATTATCTGCTTGCTTGGGAAACGCAGACCGTTGTGGTGTAGTGCCGAATTGATTCGCTGCTGGCTCTCCTTTACGGCGTTGTCGGGTAGTCCTACAAGGTAGAACTTTATTCCTCGCAATGCATTCACCTCAATGGTGACAAGCGTGGCATTGATGCCTTGGATGGCTGCTGCATGGACCTTTACGAGCATGTCGGGGTGCTTTTATTTTATCTGTTTCTTATCGTGTTTAAGCACTAATGAGTCAATGAGGGCTATGTCGGTGCTGTCAAGTTTAAGATTGTACTCTGCTATTCGCTTGTAGGGTGTTACAAGTGCTGAAAAAGGTAGTGATGCAATGTTTAATGAACTGATTACATCGCTGTTCATTCCTTTGGTGTCGCAGGCGTTGTGACCGATTATTTGTTTTTCTTCAACAAACTGCCTCACTAATGCAGTGTCGCTTTCAAGTGCAATATTGAGGATTTCAAAACTTTCTCCTTTTACTCCTTCTTTTACATTCTCAAGTCTTTTCAGATGCTCCAGACTGTTGTCGTTCCACGTGGTCCAGAATGTAAGCAGCAGGTATTTTCCTCCAAATGTCGCTTGATTGATCTTCTCGTTGCTGAGTGTTGTATATTTGAAGGATGGCATTGTCTTGTTCTTCGCGTTGCCGGGCTTTTTGTCAAGCAGTAGGGTCAGGTTTGTGAAATATTCATGGTCCATTATTGTACCGCCTAATTTCTTTATCGTCTTTTTTATGTATTCGTTGTCGGGGGCTGGAATCTCGACAAGGTATCGGCGGAACAATTCAACGGCAACTTCGCTCGAAGGGTTTTCCTTTATGAACTCTTCGATTGTCTTTTTCTGTTTGGCAAAGTCGTCGGTGGCGTCAAGCACGCGCGATATGCTGTCGTGCAGCAGCTGGGTTTTTCCGCCCATGACTGCCCATCCGCTATTCAAGATGCTGTCTGCTTGCAGTTTTGCCGTTGTACCGGGCTCGGCAAACAGTGGCAATGTTTTTTCGTTGGGGAGTATCAGGGTCAGGATAGCCTTGCTTTCCAAAGGAATTGAGATGGAGAATTCTCCATCGCAGTTCTTTGAGGAGAGTTGTTTGTGTGTGTCCCCCGTCCCGAATAGGTATACGGTGCCTGTTTCAATGCCTTTGCCTTGAATTGTGTATGTTTTTTTCTCATTTTCGCCACCACAGGCAATAATGAGAATTAGGGTCAGTATGTATACCGGCAGCCTTCTCATCTTTTTATTGCTTGTTTGCGCGCTTGCGCTCTATCTCGTCAAGGATAATCTTGCGCATGCGCATTGACTTTGGTGTCACCTCAAGGTACTCGTCCTCCTTGATGTACTCAAGTGCCTCCTCTAGCGAGAAGATGATAGGTGGAACGATGCGTGCCTTGTCATCGCTTCCGCTTGCGCGCATGTTGGTGAGTTTCTTGCTCTTTGTAACATTGATGACAAGGTCGTTCTCGTGGATGTGCTCACCTACAACCTGACCTGCATATACATCCTCCTGTGGGCTGATGAAGAACTTGCCACGCTCCTGAAGCTTGTCGATTGCATATGCGAATGCAGTGCCGCTTTCCATGACTACCAACGAGCCGTTTGTGCGGCGCTCAATCTCGCCCTTGAATGGCTGGTACTCCTTGAAGCGGTGTGCCATGATTGCCTCGCCGGCCGATGCTGTGAGCACGTTGGTGCGTAAGCCGATGATACCACGTGAAGGGATGTTGAACTCGATGTTCACGCGCTCGCCCTGTGCCTCCATTGAGAGCATCTCACCCTTGCGGCGTGTAACCATATCAATGATCTTGCTTGAGTAATCTGTGGGTACGTTGATTGTGAGTTCCTCGATAGGTTCGTGCTTCACTCCGTCAATCTCCTTGTAGATTACCTGCGGCTGGCCCACCTGTAGCTCGTATCCCTCGCGGCGCATTGTCTCAATGAGTACCGAAAGGTGGAGCACGCCGCGGCCGAATACAGTCCATGCGTCTTCCTCGGGGTCTTTCTTCACGCGCAGTGCAAGGTTCTTGTCGAGCTCCTTGTCAAGGCGATCCTGAATGTGGCGTGATGTCACGAACTTGCCCTCCTTGCCAAAGAATGGTGAGTCGTTGATTGTGAAGAGCATGCTCATTGTAGGCTCGTCAATGGCAATAGGTGGCAATGCCTCTGGGTTCTCAAAGTCGCAGATGGTGTCGCCGATCTCGAATTTCTCGAGTCCGACGATTGCGCAGATGTCGCCCGAACTTACGCTCGCAGTCTTGCGGCGGCCGAGTCCCTCAAAGGTGTGCAGTTCCTTGATCTTCATCTTGCTCTGCTCGCCGTTGCGGTTCACGAGTGTTACGTTTGAACCCTCGGTGAGTGTGCCGCGGTGTACGCGTCCCACTGCGATACGGCCTGTGTAAGGAGAGTAGTCGAGTGATGTGATGAGCATCTGTGGTGTGCCCTCCAACTTTTCTGGTGCAGGGATGTGCTCAAGGATTGCGTCAAGCAGGGCGGTGAGATCGGTTGTCTCATTGCGCCAGTCGGTGCTCATCCAGTTGTTCTTCGCACTACCATAGAGTACGGGGAAATCAAGCTGCTCCTCTGTTGCGTCGAGTGAGAACATGAGGTCGAATACCATTTCATATACCTCCTCGGGGCGGCAGTTGGGCTTGTCAACCTTGTTTACAACAACAATTGGCTTCAAACCAATCTGCAAGGCCTTCTGCAGTACGAAACGTGTCTGTGGCATGGGCCCTTCAAAGGCGTCCACGAGCAGAATACAGCCGTCAGCCATGTTTAGCACGCGCTCAACCTCGCCACCAAAGTCGCTGTGCCCCGGAGTGTCAATGATGTTGATTTTTGTGTCCTTGTACTGGATTGAGACATTCTTGGACAGGATGGTTATACCTCTCTCACGTTCCAACTCGTTGTTGTCGAGTGTGAGTTTGTCGTTGTCCTGTTCCTTGAGCAGGTTGCCTGCCAACATCATTTTGTCTACAAGTGTTGTCTTGCCGTGGTCTACGTGCGCAATGATAGCGATGTTACGAATATTCTGCATATATCTATTATTTCCTTGTTTTAGAATTTCAGTCGCGTTTGCTACCCGTGGGGGAGCAGTCGCAAGCGACTGCAAAGTTACACAAAAATAGCGAGAAAATAGCCGTTTGCGGGTTCTTTGTGCGTAATTGTTTGAAAATAACTCCTCTTTGAACGGGAGCAAAGGTGATTGTTGTAAAAAAATGCCGCAAAGTGATTGCTGTTAGGAAAAAAGGTTGTATCTTTGCATCCGCGTTGGCAACATAGTGCGTCTCGGGCGCATTCATTTGTCGGCCAAAAGATATTTTTTAACCCTTTAATACTTCAAATTATGTATTTGGATACAGAGAAAAAGAAAGAAATCTTTGGCACATACGGAACGTCTAGCACTGATACTGGTTCAGCAGAGAGCCAGATTGCTTTGTTTTCATACCGTATTGCACACTTGACTGAGCACCTTAAGGCTAACCGTAAGGATTATAGCACACAGAGAGCTTTGACAATGTTGGTAGGTAAGCGTCGTTCACTCCTCAACTACTTGAAGGATCGTGACATCAACCGCTACCGTGCTATCGTAGCTAAGCTCGGCTTGCGTAGATAATCTGCGACAAGAAAGATTTAACCGCGGGATTTTCGTAAGAAAGTCCCGCGGTTTTTTGTCGTTGGTGTCAGCTTGATATGAATCTACTTAAAACAATCCTGAAACATTTGTGTGATTCTTCTCTTAAACCACTTCCTTTTTAGCAAGAATTGAAACCAGAATCACGACTCCAACACACATAGGGTAGTACAGATAGGGGATTATCTCTAATGGAGAGACTCCTGCAAGACTCGAAGCCATCAGTAGTTGCGCGCCGTATGGTATTACTCCTTGTATAAAGCATGATGTGGTGTCCATGAGACTTGCTGCGCGTTGTGGTCTAATGCCATATTTCTTGGAAATGTCGCGTGTAATGCCCCCTGTTGTCAGGATTGCTATAGTGTTGTTGGCGGTACAGATGTTGGCCAGTGCTGTCAAAGCCGATATTGAAAATTCTGCAGCCCGTTTTGTGCGTATACGCAGTGTTACAATGCGAATAAGGTAGTCTATGCCGCCATTTATGCGTACAATCTCCAGCAGACCTCCTGCAAGCATTGTTACTAGAATTAACTCCAGCATACCCGTTACCCCACTGCTCATTTGTGTAAGAATACCAGTGGCATCCAAAGTGTCTTTTGTTATTCCCATTCCGGCAGCTACGATAATGCCTATTGTCAGAACTTCCAGTACATCCATTCCAAACAATGCAAGTATGATGACGGTCAAATAGGGTGTGCATTTGAGTATGCAATCAAGAGTTATAGGTGTGCTACCTGTATCTTCAATACTGTTTCCGCTACATGTATACAGAATTAATGTTGCAATTGCTGCTGGTGCGACCAATTTTATGTTTGTTCGGAATTTGCTGCGCATTGAACAGCCTTGGGTTTGCGTTGCAGCAATTGTGGTATCCGAAATGAAAGAGAGATTATCGCCAAAAAATGCTCCTCCTGCCACTATTGCAACAAACCAAGCGGTGTCGCCGCCCACCTCAGTTGCGAGATCTTTGGCAATAGTAGTCAATGCAACGATTGTACCTACTGATGTTCCTATTGAAAGTGAAATGAAGCAGGCTGCAATAAAGATGCCGGCCGGTAGGAAACTGCTTGGGATTAGGCTTCTGGTTAATTGCACTGTGGCATCTACGGCACCCATTGATTCTGCAAGTTCTGCAAATGCCCCTGCAAACACAAAAATCCACACCATGTACATTATGCGTGAATTTGTTGCACCTTTATAGAAGTCCTTGGCGCGTGTGCCAAGTGTCCTGCCGTTTTTTATTGTCAACGCGTATATTGATGCAACGGTGAATATTGCAGCCATTGGTATGAAGTAGAAGTCGCCGGCAATCAATGAGCCGGCAAGATATATTGTCAGCAATACGATGATTGGTGAGAGGGCGAGTAACCCGCGGCGTGTGCCTATCTTTTGTATGTCGTGTCGTTTCATGCCGCGAAGATACAAAAAAAGTAGTGCGCCTCAAAAGGCGCACTACCGTTATGTTGCTAAAGTATGCTGTTAATTACTTAACCAATACCTTTGCGCTGCGGATTACATTGCCAAGCTGCATCTTTACAAGGTAAACACCGGCCTCAACTGCAACTGTTGATGGGTTCTGAACGAACTCAACCAACTTGCCGTCTGCTGTGTATACCCATGCCATGTCTGCGTTTGCAATCTCAATTGCACCCTCAACGCCCTCGGCTGCAGAAATCTCACC
>JAFOCD010000018.1 GCA_017381475.1 Bacteroidaceae bacterium | reverse complement strand
TACTGTAACTTATAAGGAGGGAAAGAAGCTCAGTTATTATGTTAAGCATGCCGGTGGCTATGCCGACAGGGCAAAGAAGAACGGAGTCTATGCCATATATATGAATGGCGGTGTCAAGAAAATATCAAAATTGTCAAGCAAGGACATCCAGCCGGGAATGGAAATTGTCGTTCCAGCCAAGAACCTGAGGAAGAAACTTTCTACGGCGGAGATTGTTACAATCGGTTCTTCGGCCGTATCTATTGCAACAATGGTGGTAAGCATTGTCAACTTGTTGAGGTGATAGTCATCCGATTTTCTGAAGCTTTTTTACAGGGATGAGTGACAAGCGAATAATGAAGAACACGATTATCCTTTACTTAAGGATGATTTTTCAAATGGCTGTGTATCTTTACACAACGCGCCTTGTCATAAAAGCACTGGAGGAGGACTATGGAATTTATGATGTTGTTGGCAGCGTAGTGCTGGCGATGATGTTTCTTAATAATTCCATGTTGAACTGTACTCAACGATTTATCACATATGCTCTTGCTGAGGGAGACAAAGATAAATTGAATGCTGTATTTTCTCATAGTCTTATAATTCATATAGCATTTGGTTTAGTAATTGTTCTTGTTGGTGGACTTTTGGGTACATGGTATATACATGAGTTCATGAATGTTCCGCAAGACAAACTATACGATGCTCTGTTCGTGTTTTATGTATCTTTGGCCAGTGGCTTTGTCACTATGGTAAGTGTACCATACAATGCCTTGATTATAGCGAAAGAGCATATGGGAGCCTTTGCTGCAATAACCATTGTCGATGTATTGCTTAAATTGCTTGTCGCCCTCTCTTTGTTCTATTTCAATGATGATAGGTTGAGAATGTATGCCTTGTTGCTTTTCACTGCATCATTGGTGGTTCGTGTGATATATGGCGTATATTGTCGCATTGCATACAAGGAGGTGCGCTTTGTGATGAAGTTGGATAGAAAGGTGTTGAAGAGCATGCTTGGTTTCTTGGGGTGGAATACAATCGGCAACACTGCTGTCATGTGTAATACACAAGGCTTGAACTTGTTGCTGAATATGGTTGGTGGTACTTTGCTGAATGCTGCGCGAGGTGTTGCATTCCAGGTACAGACTGCAACTGTTTCATTCATCAATAGCTTCCAGACAGCCATAAATCCTCAAATAACCAAGAATTATGCGACTGGAAATCTCGAGAAGATGAATTCGCTGGTTTTGACATCGTCAAGGGTGTCATTCTTGTTGATGCTGTTCCTGATAGTACCATTGCTTTTGTTGACTGATAATATCTTGGCCTTATGGCTTACAGAGCATTATCCATATACGGTTGATTTTGTCCGCTTGCTTATTGTTGTCTCTATTGTAGATGCAATATCAAACCCATTAATGGTGGGTGCTTCTGCAACCGGGAAAATCAAGAAGTATCAATTGCTTGTTGGTGGCTGCATGCTTTGTACCATTCCAATAGCTTACGTTGTGTTGGAGATGGGAGCATCGCCCACTTCTGTTTTCTGGTCATTGCTGGCAACGACCATCATAGCGCAGATTGTCCGTATGTGGCTTTGTCGTAATCTTTTCAACTTCTCAATTCCGGACTTTTGTTCAAAAGTCTTGTTGCCGATATTGAAGGTTGCCGTTGCGTGCTTTGTACCTTTGCTGTTGCTGCGTCCATACTATGCTGATTGCAGTGGTCTAAATGTAATATTTGTAAGTATTGTCCTGGATATTTGGGTTGCAGCTTGCGTGTTTGTTTTAGGTTTGAACAGGAATGAACGTGATTTCTTGTTGAGAAAAATAAAATTGAAATGAGACGGTTTTTGAATGCTATAATAAGTGTGTTGTCATGGCCTTTTGCATTTATATGGAATGCAAGGGTTTCGGCATTGTTTAATTCGGTTGTCAATAGAATGTATTCACGAATCATCGCACATCGTTTTAATGGTGCTAGAGGGTTACGTGTCTTCGGACGCCCAATAATGGTCACTGGTGCAAAAAATATAAAAGTAGGCAAGAATGTGGAGATATGTCGTTTTGCAAGGATTGATGCAATTCAACATTTCCCGAATACAGGCCAAAATTTTACACCCGAATTGGAACTTGGTGATAATGTCGTTATACAGATATCATGTCACATCGGTTGTATAAATAAAGTGAAAATAGGTGATTATACAACCATTGGAGCAAGGACATATATTACAGATCATACTCATGGCACTGTAGAACTAGATGACCTCAAATTGCCACCAAGACACAGGAAACTCTATTCCAAGGGACCTGTGATAATTGGTAAGTATGTCTCAATTGGTGAGGGGTGTGCGATAATGCCTGGCGTTACAATTGGTGATAATGTTGTGATTGGAGCAAACTCTGTTGTGACAAAGGATGTCCCCTCGTTTTGTGTTGCATGTGGCAATCCTGCTAGGGTGATTCGTAATCAATTGGATAAAAAATAGAAAATAGATAGTAAGATGGAACCTATTGTAAAGAATGAGATACGCATTGATTTGGTGTATCAGCTCATAAAAAAGAAATGGAAAAAGTTCCTTGCAGTGATGTCAGTGACATCGGTGTTGGTGTACGCAATCGTGTGCTGTGTACCGCGTTATTATGTTGTTGATGTTATGCTTGCTCCAGAGTATGGTGAGCAGTCAATGGGTGGAAACAGCTCATTGAGTGCAGCTGCATCAATGTTTGGGGTAAATCTTGGGCAAGGTGGTGCAGATGCCATTGTACCTGAATTTTACCCGGATATCGTTAAATCTACCGATTTCTTGGTTCCTGTCATGGAAGCCGAGGTCGTTAGTCAGGATGGAGAATTCAGTGGTACATATGGTGAGTACATTCTTAAAAGAGAAAAATATCCATGGTGGACCAATTTGTATGCAAAGGTCAAGGGAATTTTTGTTTCTGCTCCAGCACCATACAGCGCCTCAGGTGAATACAAAGTCGATCCTTTTAAGTTGACAATGGCAGAGTCGCAACTGCTGGAACGCGTTTCATCTTCTATTGGTTGTACAGTAGATGAAAAGACTGGCGTTATAACTCTTAATGTAAAGGCGCAGGATCCGCTCGTTGCTGCCACAATGGCAAATAAGGTAAAGGACCTGTTGCAGGACTTCATGACCAAATACAGAACCGAGAAAAATAAGGAGGAACTCAAGCATGCCATTGCCATGTGTGATACCGCATACGCAGGCTACCTTGAGGCACAGCAAGTATATGCTGATTATGTAGACAAACATCAGGGACTTTCCAAGAAAGCCTATCAAGTTGAAGAGGAACGCTTGGCTGGCGAAATGCAGTTGGCATTCAATATATATAATACCTTGTATCAGCAAAGATTGTTGAGAGAGGCTGAGGTTCAAAGGCGTACTCCTGTATTTACAATTTTGCAAAATGCGACTGTACCTGTAAAACCGGCGGGTCCCAAGAGGCTTATAATTACAATGGTCTTTACACTATTGTCAGCATTGTTTTATCTCGTAAAATTGATAATCAAGAACAGAAAAAAAAGAGAACAGGCAATTGCTGCCGAAGAAGAATAATTGAGTTATGTATGTAGCAATACTGTTTGTAATATTGTTTATCATTGCTTTTATTGCTTTCTTTGAGGACAAGGAGATGCAGGAACATAGATGGTTGCTCTTTACAGTAGCAACCATATTGACTTTGTATGTGGCATTCCGTCCTGCTGGCATTGATAATGATTACAACTCCTATTTGGGCTATTTCAAGAGTCCCAATGGTGTTGCTGCGCTTTTGACAGAACCGACATTTAAAATGATAAATGGCTTTGCACGCTATTGTGAAATGCCGTTGTTGTTGTTCGTCATATATGCATTTCTTGCAGTTCCGTTGAAAATATGTGCTATAAAAAGGATGTCTCCCTATTGGTACTTGTCAATAGTCATATGGCTTACCCACCTGTTTGTCATACAGGAGATGACGCAGATAAGAGCTGCAGTTTCTACCGGAATATTCCTGTTCTCGTTGCCAGTTCTTGCCGAAGGTAAGAAAAAGAAGTTCGCCATGCTCTTAATTATGGCAATATTGTTCCATTATTCAGCATTGGCACTTTTACCTTTGATATTTATTGGAAACAAAAAACTGTCACGCTTTACCCGTTTGGTTCTTATTTTGTTTCCCATCATAATGTATTCATCTCCATTGGCTACTATGGATATGCTGAAGATGGTGCCAATACCATTCATTCAGCAGAAACTACAGATGTATGAGGAACTGATGATTTATGAGGGTGGAGTATGGGGTGATATAAATGTGTATAATATAATGGCGCTGATGCGTCTGTTTGCATACTATGTGCTTATATGGAAGTATGATTTTCTATCCACAAAATATCCATATATGCCAATGTTGCTGAAAATATTCTGCTATTCAATTTGCATGTATGTAGGTCTTTCGTTCTTGCCTCCAATTGCTATGCGAATAGGTGAATACATATCAATAATAGACTGTATTATGTTCCCGTTGCTGGCAGTGTTGATAAAACCTCATTGGCTAGGCCGTTTGCTGGTATTGCTATATGCGATAGGAGTTCTTGTCGCCAATGTGTTTTTATACAAATTGCTGAAGATATAAGAACTGTTGATTTTATAAAAAACTTAATGTTGTTTATGTCATCATTGAAAAAGAATATACTTCCTTTTTTGTGCGCTCTTTTGTTCTGTTGTAACAGTGTTTTGGCGCAGGACTCATTCTCAATAAAGGATTATGTCCAGTTGAATGCCATCGGGTCAGCAGGTGAGTATGCTCCCTATTGGCTTGTTACTAACAGGGGAGGAGTTTCCTCTTTGGAGATTCATAACGGATATATACGGTATGGTATTGATATAGATGGTTCTATTGGCAAGAATAAGAATTGGAAATATTCTTTAGGTGTTGATTTGAAGACCGGATATAACCAGAACTACAATCCAATAGTAGGGCAACTCTATGCCGATATCTCTTACAAGTGGCTGAACTTGAGTGTCGGAGCAAAGGAGCGCTTGCCCGAGATGCGTGACTTTTGCTCTCTTGTCAATGTGAATGAGAATCGTGTACTGAACTCATTCCAATCATTGGCATTCAATGGATTGGGGGATTTGGGTACCGGTGGTCTTGTTTACAGCGGAAACAGCTCTCCTGTTCCACAGGTACGCCTTGAAGTTCCGGAGTATGTGACAATAAAAGGAACCGGCTCTCTTCTGCACATGCGTGGACATATCTCATACGGAGTTTTCCTTGACAGTAAATTCCAGGAGAATTTTACTGCAGCAAATCCTAAAGCAAAGTATAATAAATATGCCCTTTATCATAGCAAAGCATTCTTTATGAAAGTGGGTAATGAAGCAAAATTCCCGTTGGAGGCTGAGGGTGGTCTTGAAATGCATGCCCAATTCGGTGGCGATGTATATACCCATGCCAAGGGAAAGTATCTGGCAATGCCGACCCGTTTCAAGGATTTCCTTAAAGCGTTCATACCGGCAGGTGGTGACGAATTGGTTCCATTCACGGAGCAGTCCAATATTACCGGTAATCAGATTGGAAACTGGCATTTGGCTTTGACACTTCATACAAAGCCGCTTGATTTCCAGATATACGGCGAACATATGTTTGAGGATTTCTCGCAATTGTTTTTTATTGAATACCAGAACAATATCAACAATAAAAGGACATTTGTCTATTATCCATGGCGTGACATAATGATAGGCTTGTCAATCAAGAACAAGAGCGGAATATTGGATTTTATATCAAATGTCCAGTATGAATATGTCTCGACCTATGATCAGAGTGGTGCCGGTTATAATGATCCAAGTGATTATTTTGTAGAGCAGATGGATGGACTTGACAACTATTACAACCATGCCATTTATAGCGGATGGCACTATTATGGAATGGCTATGGGCAACCCGTTGGTTTTCTCTCCGCTTTACAATACCGACGGAAGTCTTGAATTCAAGGCAAACCGCATGCGCGCCCATCATGTTGGTTTGAATGGAACTTTTGGACATAAGAAGGAGTTTCTGTACAGGCTGATGTACACATATAGCGAGAATTGGGGAACCTATGTGAATCCATTCTTTGAAAAGAAATATACGACATCTCTGTTGGCCGATTTTATATATTCTCCGAATGGTAAATCGTGGCTCGTGTCGGCATCGGTCGCTTATGACCATAGCAATCTGATTGGTAACAATGCCGGTCTTATGTTGTCATTTGTCAAGGTTGGACTTTTTAAATAGTGAATGTATGCTCAGGAAAATATTATATATCTGTTTGTTGATACTTCTCTGCTCATGTGAGCGTATCTTCATCAACGGAGAACTTGATGGAATGTGGAGGTTGAGGCGTGTTGAGAGTGATTCCCTGCAGGAGACTCCCGATAGTATATTCTACACATTCCAACGCCATCTTGTAATGATGGGAATCTATTCCGAAACGGAACACCCGAAGAACTGGTATATGGGTTGTTTTGAGTATCAGGGCGATAGCATTAAAATGAATAATTTCTATCGTTACCCGGGTACTGATGGAATTCGTGTTCCGGCAGAACTAAGTAACTTGTACATATTTGATACCATAGCAAAGTTCAGGGTCGATCATTTGAGTAACGATCTGCTCATACTATCATCTTCCGGTACTAAATATACATTCGACAAATGGTAATTGTGTAAATGGAAAAGGTAACAGTTCTTTTGTCTACATATAACGGTGAAAAATACCTTGCCCAACAGTTGGAGTCATTGGTTGCACAACAGGGGGTTGAGGTAGAGTTGCTAGTGCGTGATGACGGCTCGAGCGATTCCACCACAGCAATACTTGATGAATGGCAGGGCAAGGGAGTGCTCTCATGGTATGCAACCGGGAATTTAGGTCCGGGCAAGAGTTTCATGAATCTTCTGCAGACTGCAAAGGATGGCAGTTACTATGCATTCTGTGATCAGGATGATGTGTGGCTACATGAGAAACTGCGTGTTACTATGGATAAAATGAAAGAGGTGGAACTTGCCAACCCCGGCAAGCCGGTGATTGTACACACTGACATGTATGTTGTTGATGAGAATCTCGATATTGTCCATGACTCATTCTGGCGTTCTTCGGGTCTCCGTCCCGATATATTGCGTACATTCCCTTTTCTTTGTATATGCAACAGTGTCAACGGATGTACGATAGTGATGAATGATACAGCCCGCAAACTCATACTTGAGAAATATGTTGAACACGATGTCATAATACATGATGTCATATCGGCGCTTACAGTTGCCTATCATGGCGGTATCATTGATTATGTCAATGCTCCAACAGTGCTTTATCGTCAGCACTCGTCCAATGTAGTGGGTGCGATATCATACAGCAAGTGGAGCGCAATAAAGAACAGGATGTCTAACATTGGCAGTGTGATAAGTAAGAATATCAGATTGTTCAAGGATGTGAACACGATAGGAAAGATAAGCGTGTGCTCTTATCTCTACCATAAAGTAAAATATATGTTAATGCGATAGAAATGCAGCCCAAGATTTCAATTGTAACAATTACCTACAACAGCGAAAATACTGTTGAGGAGACTATAAAGAGTGTAATTTCTCAAGGATATCCCAATTTGGAGTATGTCATTATTGACGGTGCTTCAACTGATGGGACTCTGGATGTCGTGAGCAAGTACAGCGACAGGATTGCAAAGATTGTCTCTGAACCCGATAAGGGAATCAGCGATGCTTTCAATAAGGGAATAAAACATGCGACCGGTGAAATCATAGGTATAATAAACTCTGACGATATCCTGCTTCCCGGTGCTTTGCAGGCAGTGGCTGATGCATACGAAGAAGGAGTAGGAGTATATCGTGGAAATATATTCATATGGGACAGTAAAAGCGATACAAGAATACAGGCCTGTCCATCCATGAAATTCCCATTACATACATACAAGAAACGTATTGTGTGTCATCAAGGAACTTTTGTGGCAAAGTCTGTTTATGAAAAATATGGAGCATTCAAGACGCACTTCAGATTTATGATGGACGTAGACCTGCTCATACGTCTGTACGAGGCCGGTGTAAAGTTCAAGTACATTCCAACGGAACTTGCCATGTTTCGTTTAGGCGGTGTCACCAGCAGTTCATTCCTTAAAAAGACAGGTGAGTTGGAGAGACTTTTCCGCGAAAACGGTGCAGGCTGGCTCTATGCAAAAAGCCATGTGATACTTTTTTCTATAACAAATTCAATCCTCACGGTTCTGCGCTCATTAGGGCTTGGAGTTCTCATTAAAAAGATAAAGTTTCGTCTGTGCCGTTAAAAAAGGCCGTAAATCTTGGAGCAGAACTGTTTTTTGTCGTATATTTGGGTGTAAAGAATGTTTTTGGGCTTGGTTCTCCCAAGCAATGATGAAAAATGCGTGTATTGCAAGTCATAACCCTGTGTGAGTTGGGCGGTGCCCAAACCGTTGTCGCGAATATTGCAAACAATATTTGCGGCAATCACGATGTCATTGTCGCTTCGGGTGAAGGTGATGGCAAAATGTGGGATATGCTTGATGCCAGAGTGGAGCGTGTACATTGCAAGCACCTGAAAAGGAATATATCATTCTTTAATGATTTGCGTGCATGGTATGAACTCCGGAAATTGTACAAGAAATACAAACCAGATTTGATACATCTTCACTCGTCCAAAGCCGGCGTACTGGGTCGTTTGGCATTCCCGTCAAAAAAGATTGTCTACACAGTCCATGGTTTTGATACAATACGCTTGGCAAACCGCAGATTTCTATCTATTGAAAAGATGCTGCAAAAGAAATGCCGTGCAATAGTTGCTGTAAGTGAATATGACAAACGTAATCTTAATGCAGAGAAGATTGTGAACAATGTTTCTACGGTATACAATGGAACATCCCTTCCTGTTGTGTCTGAGAATATATCGTTCGGTATTCCGTCCAAGTATAAGAAAACTGTATTGTGTATTGCAAGAGCCTCCTACCCCAAGAACAGTAATCTCTTTATTGAAGTTGCAAGACTCTTGCCACAATATGCATTTGTGTGGATTGGTAACAAAGAACCGATGCCTGTAACTCAAGAAAATGTCTTCTTCTTGGGTAATATTCACAATGCAGCCATGTATTGTTCTTTGGCCGATATATTTATGCTACCGTCAGAATACGAAGGCTTGCCAATAGTGATTATTGAGGCAATGAGTTTTGGAAAACCGGTTGTAGCCTCGAATGTCGGTGGTATAAGCGAACTGGTGCACAATGGAGTCAACGGTTACGCATTGGAGAATAAAGCCGGTCTCTTTGCCGAAAAAATAAATCATATACTTGAGAATCCCCAAGTATATGATAAAATGTCCCAATCATCAACAGAACTGTACAACAAATATTTTACTGTTGACAAGATGGTTACCGGGTATAAGGAAATTTATAATAAAGTATTGGGTAAAGAGTGCTTCTGAACGAGGCTCTTGGTGATTTGGTATATAAAAGTCAAATAATACTTCCCCTGACTTTCTGCTAATATCAATGAATATACGCGTACTATGAAAAAACATCTTATATCATTTTTATTGCTGTTCTTCTCGGTAATGAACAATTCATGTAACGACCTGTCCGATATTGAGGGGCGTTTGGATATTCTGGAACAAAAAGTCATGAATTTGCAAGAGGCTGTTGATGCTTTGGAAATGGCACACAACAGTGGCTATGCCATAAGCGATATAGAGCCTATGCACAATACAACCGGTGGCTGGGTTATAACATTCTCAAACGGAAAGAGTATCAAGATTGTAAATGGGGCTAAAGAGTATTCTCCTTATTTGCTTGTAGATCAAGACTGTTATTGGTGTGTTTCCTATGATGGCGGCGCAAGCTTTACACGCCTTATGGATAATGCCGGCAACTACATTAAAGCAAAAAGAGAAGGAATGGATGGAGTTGTTGCAGTAGTATCTTCGGATGAAGCTGGTAATTATATATTCGTTTTGTATAGTGATGAAACCTATGATAATGTCATAGATGTTATAAAGACACCATATAAGACATCCTCCTCCAGAATTATTGAATCTATACAACAGGACGACTTGACAAACATAGTTACAATTACTATGAGTAATGGCAGTTCCTTTGTTTTCAATAAAGATTATGCTGTACCTGCGAGTATTGCAATTTTGAGTACCAAGGGAGTTGTTCTGGGTGCCGGTACTACGGCCCAGATTGAGTTCCGTGTGAATCCTTCGAATGCAAGGTTCAATTACGATGTCGAATCACCCGATTGTGAGATAGAACTGGACTTTATTGGTAGTACGCGCGCGTCATACACAACTCCGCCTACAAATTATAGACTTTCTAAGGTTGAACTTGTCTATGATAAACAAGGTGTAGTCAAACAGGGGCAATATCGCGCATATATAACAGATTTGAATCTTGCCGAGAATTATGCCGATGATGTTGCTTTAGTTTTGACAGTCAACAATAGTAACAACGAAGAGGTGCAAATATCGTCAACGGTATTTAATGTAAGGTATGCCGAAAATCTTTTATACTCATTCTCTTTTCTCAAGCAGAACAATGAGAGTGTCATATATGATGTTGACGTGCCTGTCAATGACAATGTAATAACCATCTGTACTCCATTAGTGACAGATACCAGGAACCTTGTTGCAACATTCACTACAAGTGCCGAGCATGTATTTGTAAATAATGTGGAGCAGATAAGCGGTGTTACTGCAAATGATTTCACAGAACCGGTGCAGTATACAGTGGTCTCTGCCGATGGCAATGTGAATACATATAATGTCTCGGTTTCAAATACCGGGCTTCCGGTAGTTGTCATTGAGACAGCCGGTGAAGCGGCCATCCCCCCAAAGACTGAGGATTGGCTTGCAGGAACGCTCATTAAAATATACAATGCCGATGGTGTACTGGATTACGAAGGTACAGAAGACAATATCCGCGGTCGCGGAAACTCTACATGGGAGTTCCCCAAAAAACCATATGCAATAAAGTTGGATAAAAAGACTTCAATTCTTGGTATGCCCAAACACAAGCGTTGGGTGTTGTTGGCGAACTGGATGGACAGAACGATGTTGAGAAATTCTGTTGCCTTCAGAATATCGGAACTGACGGAGCTGGAGTGGACACCACGTGGTCAGTCTGTCGAGGTCATTGTAAACGGCAGACATGCGGGTAACTACTATTTGTGCGAGCAGATAAAGATTGACGAGAACAGGGTGAATGTCAATGAATTGTCCGATACTGATGTCGGGGGTGATGCAATAACAGGCGGCTATCTGATGGAACTTGATACATACTTCGATGAGGTCAACAAGTTTAAGTCAGAGGTGAGGAATTTGCCTTACATGTTCAAGGAACCCGATGAGGAGACACTGAACTCTGAGCAATTCGCATATATGCAGGATTATGTGAATGATTTGGAGAAAGCTTTGTATGATGATAACCTTCTTGCTTCAAGCGAATATGCCGAGTATATCGATATAGATTCCTATATTGACTGGTGGTTTGTGTATGAATTGGCACAGAACAGCGAGACCGGGCATCCCAAGAGCTGTTATATGTTCAAGGACAAGGCAAAGAAGATGAAGGCCGGCCCTGTCTGGGATTTTGACTGCGCAACCTTCAAACCCAATGTCAAAAACTACAGTTCACGAGGTTCTATTTATTACCCCAGGCTGTTCATGGATCCTGTCTTCGTCCAAAGGGTAAAGGATAGATGGGCAATGTTGAAGCCTGGATTTGAGACAATCGGCAGTTTCATTGATGAACAGAAGAACAAACTACGGAAATCGGCCGATATAAATATTGGAATGTGGCCAATCAGCATACGTGTCAATGAAGACGAAGAACTGCCGTTTGAAGATGCAGTGGAGCGTATGAAGACTGCTTATAATGAAAAACTCCAGTGGCTTGATGCCCAGATTACAAATATGTAGGAACCGTTGTCCTTCAGGTAGAAAAAGCAGGATGATTCACTTTAATAGAATCGTCCTGCTTTTTCTGAATAAAAGAGAAACAACTTATTTCTCGACTTCACAACCGTTGAACATGAAATCCTTCTCGGCTATATCCTTGGGGAATGTGTAGTAGGTCATCTCGGCACTTGAGCGTACTTCGCCGCCATATATTATTTCGGCCTCAATGAACACGAACATACGCTTCACCTCTTTAACGCGGCCGCGTATCTCAAGAGTGATATCCTCGCCTGTAGGGATGGGTTTCTTGTATTTCATGTTAAGGCTGGTAGTCATTCCCGATGTTTGGAACTTGCGGGCGATTATCCAGCCTCCAAGCTCATCGAGCAACGTTGCCTGTATTCCGCCATGCAGGGTGTTGAGCCATCCCTGATAATTGCAGCCCGGCGTCCATATTGAAACAATGTCATCTCCATCTTCATAGAACTCCATCTTTAGTCCATAAGGGTTGGATGGTGCACACGCAAAACAGTTGTAGCCTTTGTCAGTAAGGTCAATCCAAGGGTTGATAATCTTCTTCATTACATTTGAATTTTTGACAAAATTAGTATAGAATGTGTTTTGCACAGAATTACAGGCTGTTATTTAAGTTTTCTTAATATTTGCGACCCATTTTTGAACACATTTGTTATCACTTTTTATTATCTTCGCCACAAATTAAAAACCGGAATATATGAGAAAAATATTTTTATCCCTTTTCATGGTGTTTGCATCGGTTGCCGTATGCGACGCCCAGTTGTTGTATAAAATCTCGCATAAGGACCTTGACAAACCTTCATACATCGTAGGAACATACCATCTTGCTCCGGCAACGTTTGTCGATTCCATACCTGGAGCAAGGGCTGCGCTCAATGCTGTAGAAATGGTATGCGGTGAGGTCGTCATGAGTGAGATGGAGAGCAAGGAGAATGAGAAGAAGGTCATGGAGGCAATGATGCTCCCCGATGACAAGTCGCTTGCCGATGTACTCACAGCCGATGAGATGCAACGCTTGAATGATTATATGAGCGAGGTCATGGGAATGAACCTTGAGAACCCAATCCTCAAAAGTCAAATGGGCAAGATGACACCAATGGCAATCTCAACACAACTGCAGTTGGTTCAGTACATGAAGAATACTCCAAAGTTCAATCCATTGAAACTCATTGATGCCTATTTCCAGAAGACAGCAAAGAAAGCAGGCAAAAAGATTGCAGGTCTTGAAACCGTGGACTTCCAGATAAATACATTGTATTTGGGTACAACAATCGAACGACAGAAAGAGCAACTCTTCTGTATGGTAGATAATAGCGAGTACTACGCATTGCAGATGAAGGAACTTGCTGCAGCCTATTTCTCTCAGGATATGCAGGCGCTTTGGAATTTGACCGAGGAAAAACTTGGAAATCAGTGCGACAGCACCCCCGAGGAGGATATGGCGCTCATCTTTGGCCGCAATGCCGCATGGGCAGAACAGATTCCTGCGCTTATAAGCGAATATTCTGTGCTTTTTGTAGTTGGCGCAGCTCACCTTCCCGGTGATCAGGGTGTCCTTGAATTGTTGAGGGCAAAAGGTTATACGGTTGAAGCCGTCAAGTGAATATTGTAGAGTCATGAAACGAGTCGGGGCGGAAGCCTCGACTCGTTTTTGTTTATTCGTAATACTCGAATTCCGTGATGGTGACACTTGTGGGTTCACCGTCTTGAAATGCGGTTTTCTTTATGATATTTCCTTTGGCGTCATACTCATGAATAGATGAATGTTATTGCAGTGAACAAAATCGCAAGTAGTCTTATTGTTTTCATTCAGTTAGCTGTTTTTGCAAATATATGGTATTGCCATTTAAATTCAAAATTATACCTTTGCTTGCAGACAAATAATGAGTCCTATGAGAAATTTCTTCCGAAAGTTCCATTTGTGGGTGTCGGTTCCCTTCGGAATAGTGATAACCATTACCTGTTTCACGGGTGCACTGCTGATGTTCGAGGACGAGGTTACTGCACTATGCCGCGATGATGTTACAAGCGTCGCCCCTGCCGGCGAGCTGTTGTCTTTGGATAAGCTTGCCGAGAGAGTCGATTCCGTGCTCCCTGCCGATGTCGATGTCACAGGGTTCGTCATCCCCGATTCGCGCGACGAGGCCTACAAGGTGAACCTTTCCAGCCCCCCAAGGGCAGCGGTATATGTCAACCAATATACGGGAGAGATAACAGGTAAGGATGAACGCCTTCCGTTCTTCCGGACAGTGTTCCGTCTGCACCGTTGGCTCATGGACAGCGATCCCGGTGACGGCAAGGTCTTTTGGGGCAAAATGATTGTGGGTACAAGCACGCTTGCCTTTGTGGTGATATTGATAACCGGTCTTGTTATATGGTGGCCGCGCAACCGCAAGATGCTCAAGAACCGCTTGCATATAGTGGTGAAGAAAGGCAAGAACCGCTTCTGGCACGATTTGCATGTTGCCGGTGGATTCTATGCCATGCTTCTGCTGCTCGTAATGGCATTGACCGGCCTCACATGGTCGTTCGAGTGGTACAGGAACGGCGTGTATGACATGCTTGGCGCAAACAGTGGCAAGAAAACAGCCGTTGTTTCAGGGGGAAAAGAGAATGCAACCGTTGAACCGGTGCAACAGGAGTGTCCGGGAAATTGCCGCGCATGCACCCTGCCTGTATGTGTTTACAGCAGTGAAAGCGCAAGTAATGAGGCTGCGACTGTGGTGATAGGGCAGGGCAGTGCTGCGCAATGGAATGCCGATGCTGTGAGCGGTGCAACAACAGTTGCCGATACAAAGTATGTCGATTCGGAAATCGTACATTCAATAAACAACATAGATGGCATTTCTGCTGCTACTGATGTCGATGCTGTTACAGCCGCTACTGATGTTGATGCTGTTACTGCTGCCACAGATGTTGATGACAGCAGTGCGACACAGGTTGCAAACCTGTCCCGTTCTACTGATTATACTGCTTGGCAAGTTGCCTTTGAGGATGTGAAGGGCCGTGTGTCACAGTATAAGTCAATTACCGTGTCTGCCGGCGCTATCTCTGTGTTGCATGGCGGTTGTGGCAATGTCCGTGCAGCCGACAAATACTCTTTCGATGAAAATGGCGCGATAACATCGGTGCAACTCTACAAGGACAGCACGGCACAGAACAAGGTGAGTGGTTGGATCTATTCGCTCCACATTGGTGCATGGGGTGGCTGGCTTGGCCGCATACTCGCTTTCCTTGCGGCGTTGCTGGGTGCGACATTGCCAATTACCGGTTACTATTTCTGGATAAGGCGTCTCTACGGCAAGCGAAAGAGCAGGAAATAGATTCCGGCAGTGGAATATGTTGCTTAAATGACAATAGTTTTAACGCTGTGGGTGCGCCCACAGCGTTATTTGTTGCCCTGTATGGTGGTTTTTAAATATAAATCACTAAATTTGTATTTCACAATATAAGAAATGAAGCGTCAGTTTTTCATAAGCATGCTGCTGTCGGTATTTGTGCTCTTCTCCTGTTCGGGGCACAGACATGGCAGCGAGCCGGTTACAACAACCGACTCATTGAGCGTGCGCGTGTATGATGCGCGCTACAAGAGCGTTGCCCTTGCCGATTCGCTCGTGACAGCGCTTGACAGCCTTTCGGTCGGTAAGACAGAACAACAGATGATTGCCCGTAATGCTGCGGCCTATTCGGCACTGATGAAAATGGACTACGCTAAAGCAACTACGCTGTATAATAGTGTAATCGACGAGTCGGAATGCGAGATCGAGAAACTTGTAGCCGATGTCGGTCTCATGATAGTCTGTTACAGGGTATCGGCGAACAGGGATTTCTTTGACTATCGCGCCAGGGCTGTTGAGAGAACAAAGCGCATAAGCGAGGATGCCGAATATTTGACATTGAGCGACAAGGCGCGCTTTGAGCGTGCAAGAATAGAATTCGGCATTGTCTCAATGTGCTATTTTCTCAATTTGTCAATGCTTGACGACATGAAGGACGCGATGGAGATTCTGCGCGATGGCATGAACAATGAGGATGACCTTGCACTCAAGGTATATGCCGGAATGATGCTTGCCAACAGCAACTCCGATGCAGCAGAACGCTTGCGTCTGCTTTCTGGCAGCGGCCTCAAGGTTTCTCAGGACAAGGGCTACACATGGCTTGCAGCCAACCACAAACTGTTGCTTGCAATAACCCTGCGCGACAACAGCGCCCTGCTTGCTTCTCTCCCCGAAAACATCTCAAGCATGCAGCAGCCAGGTGATACGCTTGCATCATTGCCATATATACTTGCTGCCGATGCCGCCGAGGGGTTCAGACACTATGGCGACAAATACATGATGATTGAGGCAATGGCGGTTGCCGCTTCTTGCCGCACACAGAGTGGTGACTACGAGGGCGCACTCGCGCTTCTTGCCGATGCCTTGAACGAGATAAACGGTTATTATACCACATATTACCCCGATTCGGTTGACTTCGCGTACAATGTACTAGAACAGAATGACATTGGGATAGAGCCTTACATGGTATCGGACAATGGTATGTACAACATCCCTGAGTGTCTGCTCAGCGTGCGCCGTGAGGCAAGTTGTGCATTTGCAGGCATGGGCGACAAGTATGCATCTGATATCAACAGGGAGAGCTATCTTATGCTGTTGCGCACCACGCGCATCAACAAGCAGATGGAGAGCAACGCATCGAGTGCCAAGGCCGATATTTCGCGTCTTGACAACTGGCTGACATTGGTAATAATTGCCATTCTGCTCTTGTTGACCATTACAATAATCTATAACCGTCGCAAGCGCAGGCACAAGAAATCGTACTCGAGCAAGCTGCGCTGCTTGCCCGATGTCTGCCGCCAGCTATTCTCTTCGCTCCCGCAGGATGTTGCCAGTAAGGAGGAGTTGCAGGAGCGCATTATAGATTTGCTCAACAGCGGCATGATTGGTTTCCTTGTCGATGTGCAGTTTGCATTCACCCCAATGGATGATGATACTGAAAACTGTTACAGTTTTGCAATGAAATACATTGGTGGTGGGGCCGACACGCTTTATGTAAAGACATCGGCGCCATTGACACCTCAGGAACATGTTCTGCTCGAGATGCTTGTCCCCTATGTCTCCGTGGCGGTGGCCGAGGGGATGCGCCTTGCCGACATCAGCGACGAGCAGGAGCGCCTTGAGGAGATGCGCCAGGCAAGTGTCGTCTATCTTGCCGAGCACAAGCGCGAGAATCTCATGAAACGTGTCTCTGTATCGGTTGCAATGTCAATGCGTCCATATATCGACCGCATAATCAACGAACTGCGTGCCCTGCCGGCCGTGGATTCTGTTGATGCAGAACGCAAACTAAAATATGTCACCGAACTCACCGAGAAACTCGATGATCTTAACATAATACTTGAACGCTGGATAAAGATGCGTCAGGGCGAGATGCACCTGCAGGTCGAGAGTTTCTCGCTTGCCAATCTCTTTGCAATCATTGAAAAGAGCCGCACATTGCTCGAGTCGCGTGGCATAACATTGACAGTTGGCGATGGCACTCAGGTGGTGAAGGCCGACAAGGCACTCACCCTCTTCATGATAAATACCCTTGTAGACAATGCTGCCAAGTTTACACCGCAGGGCGGCAGTGTCGCTCTCGAGTGCATCGATGGTGATGGCTTTGTTGAGGTCGCAGTCACCGACAGTGGTGTTGGAATCTCGCAGGCCGACATCGACCGCATACTGAACGAAAAGGTTTACGATGCCGCAACCATCGGCAGCGACAACAGCAACTTGCCTGCAAAGAGCAAGGGCGGTGGCTTCGGACTCATGAACTGCAAGGGAATAATCGACAAGTACAGGAAGGCCGATGCAATCTTCTCTGTCTGCTCAATGGATATCAAGAGCGAAAAGGGCAAGGGAAGCCGCTTCTCTTTCCGTCTGCCCAAAGGTATTGCGCGTTGCATAATATTGCTGCTCATGCTGCTGCCTTTTGGAGCATCGGCAAGCGATACGCTTTTCGATGATGTAAGGTACTATGCCGATTCGGTCTACAGTAGCAATGTCCATGGCAACCACGACGAAGCCTTTGTACAGGCACGCAATGCCATTGACCTGCTCAACAGCTACTATAAGTCAACCATTGGCGGTTGCGACACGCTTCTCGTTTCGGGTGGCAACTATGCCGAGTTGAAATGGTGGCGCGAGGGGCTTTTTGCCGATGAATTGACCGAGGATATATTCTACAACATCCTCGACATCCGCAATGAACTTGCCGTGGCATCGCTCGCCCTGCAAAGATGGCAGCAGTACAGGTACAATAACTACATCTACTCAACACTCTACAGGCTTGTCGATGAGGACAAAGGCATTGTCGAGCAGTATGAACGCAGCCGGGAGATGCTCGGCACGCGCCAGGCACTCATTGCCATTCTGTGCTTTATACTTCTTGTATTGCTTGTATATCTGCTTCTTTCCTATTTGCGCCACTCGGTTATTGGCAAGGCAAACGAGCACCTTGTACAGAATACCAACCTGAAACTGCTGGAGCTCGTGACCGCTTCCTCGGCAAACGATTCACAGCTGATGCTGCAGGGGATGGCCGATGAGATATACTCCTGTCTTGGTGAACGCATGCGCATAAAACGCGTGGCACTGCTGCTTAACGATGGTCAGCAGGGAGAGCGCGTTGCTGCAGCAGCTCCGGTTCCATTTGCAGGTGGCAGAGCCGATGTCTACTTGCATGGTGTCATTGACGATGGTCAGCCCTATATTTCGGCCGATTCCATGTTGCGTGTCATGCCGCTCTATGCAACCGTCTCGGGCAACGAGGTGCTTGTAGGCGCGCTTGAGATTATGACCGAGCGTCCACTGAGCGAGAACGAGGCCTTGAGCGTTGAACTTGTGGCACGTTTTGTCGCCTCAATAGCATACCACCGCACGGTGCGTGTGGCAAACAGCTACATGACACTCGAGGAACTAGAGGAGGAGACCGAGCGCATAAGTCTCGAGGAGAACCGCCTGCATGTGCAGAACATGGTCATGGATAACTGTCTCTCAGTCATCAAGCACGAGACAGTCTATTACCCAAGCCGTGTGCGCGATCTTGCCATGAAAGCGCAGCAGAACAGTGCCGGCCGTGGCGAGGATGTGGTGGCAATGAGCGAGCTCATGGATTATTATAACTCGGTATTCGGTATCCTTGCCAACTGCGCCAAGCGCGAGCTGGACACAATGTGCTTTACCCCATCACGCACAAGTGTTGCCCAGTTGTTTGATGAGGCACGACGCTATGCCGGTCGCATTGCTGCAAAGCGCGGCCTGGATATCTCGCTCATCTATGAACCCACCGATGCCAGTGCAAATGTTGATGCCGGCCTTGTCGCCTATCTCTTCGAGGCGCTCATCGATGCGGCACTCAAAGTAGAAAAACCGGGAACTCTGCTGCTGAGGGCAACCTTTGCGGCCGATACCGTAAAGATAGAACTCATCGACAATCGCTTCACACTGTCGAGCGACGAGGTTGCCGAGTTGTTCACCCCCTCGCGCTACAACATTGGCCAGCGTAACGAACTTATTGGCATGGAATATCTCATAGCAAAGGAGATTGTGCGCATGCACGAGGATTACACCGGCCGCCACGGCTCACGCATGGAGGCGCGTTCCGATGTCGAGGGAACAGTCATTTTGTTTACATTGCCAAAGTAACAGTTATTATGATAGAAAAATTCAGTGTAGTAATAGTAGAGGATGCAAGACTCGAGTTGAAAGGTACCGAGGAGATATTCCGCACCGAACTTCCCGAGGCCGATGTAATAGGCGTCGCATCTAACGAGAATGAACTTGACGAGGTGCTGGGGCGCGCAGTCCCCGACCTGCTGCTCCTTGACCTTGGTCTTGGTGGCTCAACAACCGTGGGCGTGGAGATTTGTGCGAGAATGAAAAAGGAGCATCCGCAGATGAAGGTGCTTGTCTTCACCGGCGAGCTCCTCAACGAGAAGCTGTGGGTCGATGTGCTCGATGCAGGTGCCGACGGCATAACGCTCAAGACAGGCGAACTGCTTACAAAATATGAGATATACAATGTGATGGCAGGCAAGCGCAATGTCTTCAACCAGCCAGTGCTCGAAAAACTCGTTGAGCGTTTCCGAGAGAATGTGAGCCGCGATGCAGCGCGCCAGAAGTCGCTCATCCACTACGAGATTGACCGCTACGACGAGTGTTTCCTGCGCCACTTGGCGTTGGGTTATACAAAGGAGATGGTAGCGTCGCTCAAGACAATGCCATTCGGCGTCAAGTCGCTCGAGAAACGCCAGGCCGATCTCATTGCCCGTCTCTTCCCCGACAGCGAACAGCGCGGAATAAATGTCACACGCCTTGTCGTGCGCGCCATTGAACTGCACATAATTGATGTAGAAAATCTCGAGGCCGATGAATAAGAAACGGGCATACTACTATCCAATCCCTCTCTATCTGCTGCTTTTGCTGTTGGTGTGGGTAGGGTCGTTCTTCGTCGATGTGGCGCAGATGCTCTCCGACAACGCCCATACATCATCGTCGCTCATCAGTGCCGAGGGCATTCGCTGGGCTGTGCGCAATGCGCTCCCCACCATCAACTCCATACCCTGGGGCATAGTCATGCTCTCTGTTGCAATATATGGTATGCTTTGTGGTTCGGGCATAACGAGGGTATTGTGTCGCATGGTGCGTTTCCGCCGCTTGTCGGGTGCCGAGGTGCGCGCCTTCTCATTTGCCTTTGCTACCCTTGTATGCTACATTATACTGCTATATATGTCTTCGACATCGCCGTGGGAACTACTTAGCGGTGTTACTGATGAACCAGCCCTCTCGCCAATAGTACAGGGCGCAGTCATACTCATTTTCATTGGAGCGCTATTGATATCCCTTATATATGGTTTCATATATGGAAATTTCCGTTCAATAATGGATCTCATTACATCTGTTGCCGACTCCATTAAACATTTTGTGCCGGCATTGATGGCGCTTATCCCGGCATCGGGTATAGTTCCGTGCCTGCAGTATGTGGGTGTACAGCCTATTTGTGGCATGTCCTGGAGCGTTTTTCAAACCGTTCTGTACTTGCTGCCTTTCATCTATGTTGCCGTGTTGCAACTGCACGATAAGGAGAAGCATTAAAGTAAAGTGTGCCGATTTTTTCTTACCTTTGCACCTTGAAAAAATATTGAATGAAGTTCCTTTATACAGTTTTGGGTACTCTGTCACTTGCATTGGGAATACTGGGCATCTTCCTGCCGGTATTGCCCACTACGCCGTTTCTTCTGTTATCGGCAGTGTTGTATGTGCGTGGTTCGCAGCGGCTCTATGACTGGTTAATGGCACACAAGCACCTGGGGCCTTACATCAAGAACTTCAGGGAACACAAGGCGCTGCCATTGCGCGTGAAGATTGTTTCGGTATCCATGGTTTGGGCAACATTGCTCTATTGTGCCTTCTTTGTTGCCAAAGAGTGGTGGATGAGTGTAATGTTTATTGCAATTGCAATAGGGGTGACGGTGCATATATTAAGTTACCGAACACTAAAAAAACGGATGTAATCCAGTGGGAATACATCCGCTCTTTTATAATAGTTCCATTATTCTCTCCAGCCATAGCCTGTCGACATCATCAAATGTGGCAAGGTGTTCGCTGTCGATGTCCAGCACGGCTGTAACCTTACCATCCTTGAACAGCGGCACCACAATTTCGCTTTTCGATGCGCTGCTGCAGGCAATGTGCCCCGGGAACAGTTCTACATTGGGCACCACCTGTGTGCACTCCTCTTTCCATGCCGTGCCGCACACACCGCGTCCGTATGCAATGCGGCTGCAAGCCAGCGGTCCTTGGAACGGGCCAAGGACAAGCTCCTCGCCCACAACACGGTAGAATCCTGTCCACCAGAACCCGAATGTGTGATGAATCATTGCCGCAACATTCGCCATGTTGGCAATGGTGTCGCTCTCGCTCCCGGCAATGGCTGTAACCTGCTTGTAGAGCAGGGCATATTTCTCCTCCTTGCCACCTTGTGCTATGTGTAATTCCTCTGCCATGACAGTTTAGTTGAAATCGGACATATCCACCAGCTTGTTCATTATCGCATAGACTGTGAGACCAGGGATGGAGTTGATACCCAGTTTCTGCGATATGTTGCGGCGGTGCGAGATAACAGTATAGATTGAGATGTTGAACTCGTCGGCAATCTCCTTGTTTGTCTTTCCCTTTGCAACGGCAGTGAGTATGTCGCGTTCGCGCGACGACAGCTCGTTGAGGTCGTTCTTTGGAGCCTTGGCATTCTCCTCAATGGCATTCTTCAGCTTCTGGAAAATGCGTTGCGCGTTGTCATATATGCCAATACACTCGTCATACTGGCGCAGCACGCTCTCCTCGTGGTTGCTGTGTGCAAGCGCTACAATGGCAGTTGTGCCAAGCCCAATGCTCGAGCGTATGTCGAGCCTGTCATTGTAGTCAACGACGGTGGGGTTTATGATTACCGCATCTACATTGCCGTTTCCCGTGTTATAGTATGCCGGCGAGCTCAATGTCTGCACCACGCTGAACTGCGGGTTGCCGTTTATTATGGCAGCAATACCCGTAGCCACAATTTCCGAGGGCTC
The DNA here is from genome assembly GCA_017381475.1 of Bacteroidaceae bacterium. GTDB lineage: Bacteria > Bacteroidota > Bacteroidia > Bacteroidales > Bacteroidaceae > HGM04593. The sequence continues at coordinate 5,664 of JAFOCD010000018.1, read as the reverse complement.
AATGAGCACGATGTTGTATTTACTCTCCTTTACCATGGCGTGCCTCGAATTTCTCTACAAGTGGAACAAGCAGTTTGTCCTCAATTCTTGAATGTTTGGCAAGGTCATTGCCAATGTAGTGAATCTCGTTGAGGATCTCGTAACGCAACTGCGACGAGTACTCCTCGCTGATGTACTTTGTTATGATGTTGCTCAGGTCGTTGAGCTTCTCGTTAATGTTGCTGTGGTTATGTTCAAAGTAGGCAATGTTATACTCATGTCCACCACAGTTGCAGTTGCTCAGCAACTGCTCAATGTACGGGAACACAACCTCCTCCTCATATTTGAAGTGGTTGCTTACCTCGTTGTCATAATCGTCGTAGAACTTGTCAATCAGTCGGCGGCTAACATCATCCAGTTCCTTTACCATCCTGTGGATATTGTTGTGCAGCGACGGGAAGCAGATACCGGTGTAGTAGCGGTGCGATGCGCTCAGGTATGTGGTTATGCTCTTTATGTCCTTACATGTGAGGCTATCAACCTGTGGGCAATAGTCGCGGAACGAGTATATGTTGCAGATGATTAGGAACAGGTCGGTCGAGATGCCGTAGCGCGAACATACTTCGTCAACTGTCGCCTCGCCGAATCCGAGCCTAATATCCAGGCGTTGCAGAATCGACAGCAAGGCATTGTCACTTGCCAGCAGGTCGGCCATCTTCATCCTGCGGCTGTATATTGTAGTAGTTTGGTTCATTATTTTTGTTGTTTGTGTTTCTTATAATAGACCGCCAATGGTGTACACAATGAATGCTGCAATCCATGCGACAGCCGTGTTGTAAAGTATTGAGAATAGAGCCCATTTCTTGCTTCCGGTCTCATGTGCAATTGCCGTAACAGTGGCAATGCAGGGGAAGAACAGCAGAATGAATACAAGGAATGCCGCCGCCGAGCGTGGAGTGAAATCGCCCGAATTCTTCAGGTCGCCCCTGATGCTCTCCTCCGAGTCACTGCTGTACAGCACACCTAGCGTGCTCACCACAAGTTCCTTTGCCGGAATACTTGTAATTATGGCAACGCTCGAACGCCAGTTCTGCCCGATTGGTGCAAGCACCGGCTCGACAGCATGTCCCAGCATGGCAATGAAAGAGTTCTCGTTGATGCCGCTGATGGTCTCCTCCTCCGCAATCTGCTCAAAGTCTTCACTTGCATCGACGGTTGGCTCACTTGTTGTTACATTCTCGCTTTCACCTTTCACCTTTAACCTTTCAGTTTCTTCCGGTCTTGGATAGTAACTCAAGAACCATATTACAACGGTCGATAGCAGAATCACAGTGCCAATCTTCTTTATGTATTGCGCGCATTTCTCCCACATGTGCCTTAATGTTGCCTGCAATGTAGGCCAGCGATAGGGTGGCAGCTCCATTACAAAAGGCGTCTCATCTTTCTGGAACTTCGCAAGGCGCAGCAGTCGTGCCGTGATAATGGCAACCACAATACCCAGCAGATAAAGCAGCATCAGTACCAGCCCGGCATGTTCAGGGAAGAATGCACCCGTGAACAGCACCAGCACCGGCAGTCGTGCGCTGCACGACATGAAAGGCGTTATGAGCACCGTTATTATGCGGCTGCTACGGCTCTCAATGCTGCGTGTAGCCATGATGGCCGGCACATTGCAACCGAATCCCATGACCATGGGGATGAACGACTTTCCGTGCAGTCCCATCTTGTGCATCAGCTTGTCCATGATGAATGCCGCCCTTGCCATGTAGCCCGAATCCTCCATCAGTGAAATGAAAAGGTACAGTATCAGAATCTGCGGGATGAACACCGCCACGCTGCCTATGCCGCTAATTATGCCGTTAACCACAAGATCCTGCACGGCACCCTGTGGCATCATCGCAGCAACATTCTCTCCAATCCACCCAAAGAGGCTCTCAATCCACTCCTGTGGGTAAGCGCCAAGCATGAATACCGAGCTGAACATTGCCCACATCACAAGCAGGAACATTGGGAAACCGAACCAACGGTTTGCCACAAGACGGTCAATGCGTCGTGTCTTTTGTTGTGCAGCATTGTTGCCCGGTGTAAATGTCTCCTGCAAAGCACCATGTATGAAACCATACTTCGCACCACTTATTGCAGTCTCCACATCAACGCCCTGTCCAAAAGAAAGATGTCGTTGTGGCGACATGACAACATCGGCACCCATCTGTGCCTCAATCTTCTTTGCACCGTTCCTAGCCATGGATTTCCATTTCTCCACCTCTAGGCAGTTGTCGAGCTGCTTCACGGCCTCCTTGTCATTCTCCAGCAACTTCAATGCCCAGTAGCGCACCGGGAATTGCTGTGGCAAATCCTCGGCCTTGTGCATCTCGGCCGATATTGGAGCAATCTGCTCCTCTATGATATGTCCGTAGTTGATGTGGATGTGTCGTGTGGTTCTGTTCTCACCCTCGAAAAGCTCAATCACAGTATCAAGCAACTTGTCAAGTCCCTTGTTGTTACGCGCAACCGTCGGTATCATTGGAATACCAAGCATGCCGCCAAGGTGCTTGTAATCGACCTTTGCGCCGCTGGCAAGCAACTCGTCATACATGTTAAGCGCAACAACCGTGCGCAGGTTCATGTCAATGAGTTCTGTTGTCAGGTAAAGGTTTCTCTCAAGGTTCGATGCCACCACCGAATTTATGATAATGTCGGGCATCTGCTCAAATAAGTGACGGCGCACAAAAATCTCCTCGGGCGAATAAGCTGCAATTGAGTATGTACCCGGCAAGTCAGTAAGGTTAATACGGTAACCCTTGTAGTCAAAACTGCCCGTCTTGGCGTCAACAGTCACGCCGCTGTAGTTGCCCACATGCTCGTTGCTGTTCGACAAGGCATTGAAAATCGAAGTCTTTCCGCTGTTCGGGTTACCCACCAGCGCAACATTTATCACATTCTTGCCGTGTGATGTCGCTCTTTGTGGTGAACAGCCACTGCAACTGCTGCAACTATCACACATCGCCATGCAACTGAAGTTTGGCGCCGGCGCCAGTTCGCGTTTTGCCTCCTCCTCGGGCAACACCTCAATCATGGCAGCCTCGTTGCGGCGCAGCAGCACTTCATATCCCATTACATTATATTTCACAGGGTCGTGCATGGGCGAGTCAAGTACAGAAGTAACCTTCTTGCCCCTGACAAATCCCATCTCCATTATACGCTTGCGGAAACCTCCATGTCCCGACAAGCGTACAATGACCGCAGTCTCGCCATTCTTCAACTCCGATAATTTCATTGCTCTTTTATTAGTATAGCCTGCTGCAAACAGTACATTCCCTGTTGCCCTGTCGCTAATTTTGCTTGCAAAATTAACCCTCTTTCGCAACATTGACAATAGTCATTATGTTTAAATGTTGTCAAATTTTAGTTATTTATAACTAAGAATGCATCTGCTAACTCATGGCAACATCCTCTTTGCTCTTTAGAACCGTATGCAAAATGGATATATCTTGCTATCGTTTTGCCAAAGATTCACAACCATTTGCTATTGTACTCCCTTTTTATGGTCACTAATTTTGCATTGTCCAGAATTTTTGAGTTGGATAAACCATATTATTGAATTGTATTATCTTTTTGCGTAAACACGCAAAACAGAGGAGAACGTTTTTTAAGTTGTCGTTCTCCTCTGTCGTTTTTAATTAGTTGTCAGTATGAAAAGCCGTGCTATTTTTTCACAATTTCATTATTATTATTCTATAAGGCTTTCTACTTAGTCGGCAATCAATGAAGCCAATGCTGCAATTCCAACTATTGTTGCTGCCGCTTCCACAATGTCATTATCATAGTAGTTGTTTACATAAACGCGGCGGCGTGGTGGTGGAGGTGGCAATGGTCTGGGTGCTGGCCTTGGAGCCGGCGGTCTGTTTACTATTACCGGTGCCGGTTTCCTCATCGGTTTGTTGGGCTTTGCATTCACGAACTTTTTGTTCTTCCTGTTGTTCCTATTCTCCTTAACCTTGAAGTCCCTTCTGTTATCAACTCTGTTTTCAATTCTTGCCTTAGCATTATTCTTGTTGTTCTTTGCCATCATCTGTGCAGGCATGAGCATCGCGCCCATCATCACTGCTATAAACATCATCTTCTTCATAGTCGTAAGTTTTTAATCGTTTAGTCTTTTCTTTTTTTCAATCTTCACACCTATTAGTTTGCCGGATCTTTACTTCCTCTTCTTGTCGAATTTGTCAAACCTCTTGTTGAACTTGTAAAACTTCTTGTCGAATTTCTTCTTGTTCTTGAACTTCTTGTCGTTGCGTTTCTTGAATTTCTTGTCATTCTTGAATTTCTTGTCATTCTTGAACTTCTTGTCATCGAACCTGAAGTCTTTCTTCTCCTTCTTGTTATCTACCTTATATTCAATTTTCACCTTGACATTCTTGTCGTTCTTTGCCATCATCTGTGCAGGCATGAGTATCGCGCTCATCATCACTGCAATAATCATCATCTTTTTCATAGTCGTAAGTTTTAGTTTGTTTAGTTTTTCCAGTTTAATTTTCTCTCTTTTTTAGTTTGCTATCAATGCTACCAATGCTGCAAGGCTAACTACAGATACTACTGCGTTTACGGGGTTCACTTCTTTTATTACATTCACCTGAACCTGTGGCTGAGGATTGGGGCGGGGCTTGGGTCGCTTTACAATTGGAGGCTGAGGTTTGTTAGGTTTCTTGTTGAAGTCGTTTTTCTTGTCGTCCTTGAATTTCTTGTCATCTTTCTTGTTATCGAACTTGTTGTTCTTCTTGTCATCTTTCTTGTTGTTGAACTTATCGTTTTTCTTGTCGTTCTTCTTGTCATCTTTCTTGTTGTCGAACTTGTCGTTCTTCTTGTCATCCTTCTTGTTGTCGAACTTGTCGTCTTTCTTGTCCTTCTTGTTATCTACTCTGTTTTCAACTTTCGGTTTGGCATTCTTGTCGTTCTTTGCCATCATCTGTGCAGGCATAAGCATCATGCTCATCATCACTGCAAAAATCATCATCTTTTTCATAGCTTCTAAATTTTAATGTTAAACCTGTTTTCTTCTCCGAAACTTTTAGCGTTTGTTTCTGATGCAAAGATATGGGCGCAAAAATCCCCCTGCAATTGATTATTCCTAATCGATGCAGGGGGTTGTCCTATATGTGGTAGGGAAATTCCCTATATTTATTTTCTAAAAAGGCATCTGCTGCGTTACGCTTGTTTTTGTAAAAGGTCATTTAGGCTTGCTAAACTCCCATTTCCAAAAACTTCGCAAGCCTTGCATCTGCACTTTTTATAGAATAAATATTATACTGTGATATCAGCTGTGTTATGCTTGTTGTTTTGTAACAGTCATTTACGTCAAAGTAAACTCCTGTTCCAAAAAAAACAACCAAGCCTTGTATCTGCACTTTTTATAGAAGCAATTTTTTATGGCGCCGCCGGGTCAACTTCTATATTATTGCTTTATTTTGTTGCTAAGATAGTGCTTTTGTGTAATAATTCAAATAGAGTGTTCGATATCATCGATTTTGCCTGCTCGCACTGTTGCTCTTGTCAGAAAATATCAACAGCCTTTTTGCAATTGGCGGGTAGTGTCAGGTTCTTTAGCTCAAAGCAACCGTTGAAGGCATATTCCTCAATGGATTCAACGCTGTCGGGGATGACAATGCTTGTGAGGCTATTACAACCGGC
>JAFOCD010000185.1 GCA_017381475.1 Bacteroidaceae bacterium | reverse complement strand
GTTGGCATCTTTTGGAATCTCTTCACAGATTGGCGAGGATACCTTTACCGTATATGGCGGTGAACCTGTGGCATCAACAGCTGTGGACAGTTACAACGACCACCGCATTGCAATGTCGGCAGCCGTGATGTCGGCACTTGCGAGTGGTATTACAACAATAAAGCAACATACATGCGTGGCAAAGTCCTACCCGTCGTTCTTTGAGGACTTTGCAATGCTTGGAGGAATAGTTGAACAATAAAAACATTATAATATGGACTTGGAAAAATTGCGTCAGGAAATAGACGAGATAGATACCCAGATGTGCGACCTTTTTGCACGCCGCATGCAGGTGGTGTCGGGTATTGGAAAGTACAAGAAGGAGAATAACCTCCCTGTGTATCACCCATCGCGTGCACGCACCGTGCTGCAGAATGTGTCGAAGCGTCTTGGACCCGAGTTCGAGGGTTATGGCCGTACACTCTACCGTACGATATTTGACCTGAGCGAGTCGTACGAGACACGTATGCTCTCCGAGGGAACCGATTTCTTCAACCACTTCAAACAGATTGCATCAGTACCGCCACAGCCGTTCCCAAAGCGTGGCTCGGTAGCTTGTGCAGGTTGCGAGGGTTCTTATGCACACCTTGCATCGGAGCGTCTTTTCGACCTCCCCGAAATAATGTACATGAGCAATTTCGAGGGCGTGTTCAAGGCTGTGAGCAGTGGTCTATGCGAGTTCGGTGTGCTCCCTATCGAGAACTCTCTTGCCGGTTCTGTCAATGCAATCTATGACCTGCTTGCTGCATACAATGTGAACATTGTACGCGGTGTGCGCCTTAAAGTTGACCACGCAATCCTTGCCCTTCCCGGAACAAAACTCGAGGACATTCGCGAAATCTATTCGCACCAACAAGCTATCAACCAGTGCTCCGGTTTCCTTTCAACCCTGAAGAATGTCCGCGTAATCGCATGTGAGAACACAGCCGAGGCTGCACGCATGGTAGCACAAGGCGGTGACCCCACAAAAGCATCGCTATCATCACGCCTTTGTGCCGAGCTCTATCAACTGCAAGTTCTCAAATCATCCGTGCAGAACCGCGACAACAACTATACCCGTTTTATCTGCATTGCCAAGGAACCCAAAATCTATTCTGGTGCCGACCGCACAAGCGTGATGATCAACATACCCAACCGCCCCGGAACCCTCTTCCGCATAATGTCCCGTTTCAATGCGAGCGGTGTCAACCTCGTAAAGCTCGAGAGCCGTCAAATACCCGAGCGCGAGTTCGAATACCGTTTCTACTTTGACATTGAGGCCTCCGTTTATAGTGACGAGTTCCTCACCCTCATGTGCGAGCTGCATGAGTGTGGAGAGCAGTTCAGGTATTTTGGGACATACGCCGAAATAATCTAGTGGAATTGTTTAAAAGCTCGATAACTGTGTTGTTGTGGCTGTTTGGGCAATCCTCATTTACATTTAGTAAACTCCGGTTTCCCAACAGCCACACGCCTTGTTCTCGAACTTTTACTCCAATTCCACATTGTCTAAATTGGCGATAACTGCGTTGCTGAATATAATTTGATATGAAAAAGATATTAGTAATAAATGGGCCGAACCTCAATCTGTTGGGGTTGCGTGAGCCGGCGCTCTATGGCGCAAAGAACTTTGCGGCGTTGCAGCAGTTCATACGTGACTGTGCGGCAGAGTTGTCGCTCGATGTTGAGTTGTTCCAGTCGAATCACGAGGGTGTGATTGTTGACAAGATTCAGGCAGCGTACGGTGTGTTCGATGGAATTCTCATCAACCCTGCTGCATATACCCACACAAGTGTGGCGATACTCGATGCTCTCAAGGCGGTTGCATTGCCCACGGTAGAGGTGCATTTGACCGACATATCAACCCGTGAGGAGTTCCGTCGTTTTTCATTCGTCTCTCTCTATGCGCAGAAGACCATTTGTGGCAAGGGATTCGATGGCTACAAGGAGGGACTGGAATATTTGACGCAGTTATGAAAATCTTCAATACACCGCTTATAAAGGCTATTGATGCCTACACGATAGAGCATGAGCCTGTGGCATCCATTGACCTGATGGAGCGCGCTGCGCGTGCTTTGACGGCTGCTATCCTTGAGCGCTATGCAGGCCGTGCTTTCGCTGTGTTTGCCGGCCCCGGCAACAATGGCGGCGATGGCCTTGCCGTGGCGCGTATGCTGCACGGTGCAGGTTGCAGCGTAGCAGTGTGGATCATTGACCCGAAAGGAAAACTCTCGCCCGACTGCGCGGTGAACCTTGAACGCCTGCAGGGCATTGATGTGCCTGTTGTGCATGTGCATGACGGTTTCGCGATGCCGTCGCTCCCTGCTGATACCGTAATAGTCGATGCGCTTTTTGGCAGCGGCCTCGACCGTCCTGTGGTCAGTGGCATCTTTGCCGATGTTATCCGTGGCATTGATGCATGTGGCAACGATGTGGTGGCAATAGACATGCCCTCGGGACTTCTTGGTGGCGACAACGAACCATCGTTGCAGCTCATTGTGCTTGCAACGCTCACTCTTACATTGCAGTTCCCAAAACTCTCGCAACTGTTTGCCGAGAACGAGATGTTCGTCGGCGAGTTGCAGATACTTGATATACAACTTTCGCAACGTGCGATAGAGGAGACTCCGTCGCCTTTCTTCTATACTTGCCGTGATGAAATAAAACCTTTGATTAGAACCCGTGCAAAGCATGCGCACAAGGGCACGTTCGGACGTGCACTGCTTGTGGCTGGTTCAAAGGGTATGGCGGGCGCTTCGGTGCTTGCCGCACGCGCAGCATTGCGCAGTGGAGTGGGGGTACTCACCGTGCATGTGCCATCGTGCAACAATGCTATTGTGCAGGGTGCAGTGCCCGAGGCAATGACAAGCATTGACAGCTGTGAGTGCTGTTTCTGTGACACAATCGACACTGAGCGTTACACCGCTGTTGGTGTTGGTCCCGGTCTTGGACAGAGCAAGGAGAGCGAGGCAGCATTGCTTGCTCTCATAGACAGCTGCAAAGCGCCCATGGTGCTCGATGCCGATGCCTTGAACATACTTGCACGTAATCCCAAATATATGCAGCGCTTGCCGCAGGGTAGCGTCATAACACCGCACGTGGGTGAGTTTGCACGTCTCTTTGGTGAAACGGACAGTTCCTATGTGCGATTGCAGGCAGCACAGGCCTATGCAATGACATTCGGCGTGACGATAGTGCTCAAAGGGGCACACACTGTTATAGTCACCCAAATGGGTACAATGCACTTTAACAGTACCGGCAACCCGGGAATGGCAACGGGTGGTTGTGGTGATGTACTCACGGGCTGCATACTCTCGTTGCTTGCGCAGGGATTTGCCGCACCCGATGCTGCGCGCCTTGCGGTCTATCTACATGGGCTTGCCGGTGACATTGCCGCTGCCGAAAAGGGACAGACTGCACTTGTTGCAGGTGATGTTGTCGATTATTTGCCACACGCATGGCGTTTGCTTGAGGAGGGTAGATGATGAGGTGGCATAAATTCCTGCGCGACTGGTCGTTGCCCATTGCAATGCTTGGTGGAGTGGTGATGTATCTGCTTTACACCAATATACCGTTGTTCGATGGTACCCATGATTTTGTGTCGTCGGTTATCTCATACCTGCAGCCGGGGCTTATATTCGCAATGCTCTTTGTCACCTTCTGCAAGGTAAGGATAAAGGAACTTAAACCGGCGAGGTGGCACTTGTGGCTGCTTGCCTTTCAGATACTCTCTTTCATTGCAATATCCTTGACCATTGCCTTTGTGCCGCATATACCCGAGACTGTGCGTGTGCTGCTTGAGGCCGCCATGATGTGTCTGTTGTGCCCGACGGCAACTGCAGCGGCTGTCATTACTGCCCGTCTGGGCGGAAACTCGGCATCTCTAATCTCATACACAATGCAGATTAACATTGCTGTGGCACTTGTTGCGCCGCTCTTCCTTGCTATGTCCCATCCTGTAGAGGGAATGTCGCTTGCATCGTCGTTCATGCTTATTTTGGGCAAGGTCTTTCCATTATTGCTCTGTCCGCTATTGTGTGCCGAACTTGTGCGCAGGTTCATGCCACGCTTGCATGCCCTGTTGGTCAACAAGGGGCGCAATCTGCCCTTTTATCTGTGGCTTGTGGCACTTTCACTTGCCATTGCCATGACAACGCGTGCAATAGCGCACAGTCACCTTTCAATTTGGGTT
>JAFOCD010000184.1 GCA_017381475.1 Bacteroidaceae bacterium | reverse complement strand
GTTGCCGGTAAGGTTGAGTTCGAGTCAGTACTTGAGAACATTACATATAAGGTTGAGACCGACGAGAGTACAGGTCTGCACGAGATTGTCATCATTGAGTCTAAGGACAAGAACAAGATTCCAACCGTTCACATCAATGACGAGAACGGCAACTCACTCCACAACTACAACCTCCCCGTGGGTGGTCATGTAGTGGTTGAGGACGGCGATATCCTCAAGGCCGGTGATGTAATCGTGAAGATTCCTCGTGTATTCGGTAGCGCAGGTGATATCACCGGTGGTCTTCCACGAGTAACCGAGCTCTTCGAGGCGCGTAACCCATCCAACCCTGCAGTGGTTTCTGAAATCGACGGTGAGGTAACAATGGGTAAGGTTAAGCGTGGTAACCGTGAGATTGTCGTAACTTCAAAGGTAGGAGATGTCAAGAAGTACCTTGTTGCCCTCTCTAAGCAGATTCTTGTTCAGGACGGTGACTATGTACGCGCCGGAACACCGCTTTCTGACGGTGCCGTTACTCCATCGGATATCCTTGCTATCAAGGGACCTACCGCTGTTCAGGAGTACATCGTTAACGAGGCACAGGATGTCTACCGTTCACAGGGTGTGAAGATCAACGACAAGCACTTTGAGATTATCGTACGTCAGATGATGCGTAAGGTACAGATCGACGAGCCGGGTGATACACGCTTCCTCGAGTTGCAGATTGTTGACAAGCTCCAGTTCCAGGATGAGAACGACCGCATCTGGGGTAAGAAGGTTGTTGTTGACGCAGGTGACTCAGAGAACCTGAAGCCTGGTCAGATTATCACAGCCCGCAAGTTGCGCGACGAGAACAGTATGCTCAAGCGTCGCGACCTCAAGCCGGTTGTTTCACGCGATGCTAAGCCTGCGACATCTACACAGATTCTCCAGGGTATCACACGCGCCGCATTGCAGACACAGAGCTTCATGTCTGCTGCATCGTTCCAGGAGACAACAAAGGTGCTCAACGAGGCTGCAATCAACATGAAGAGCGACAACTTGCTCGGTATGAAGGAGAATGTGATTTGTGGTCACCTCATTCCAGCCGGTACAGGTCAGCGTGAGTTCAACAAGCTTGTTGTGTTGTCAAAGGAGGATTACGAGCGTATTCAGGCAGGTAAAAGAGCCGCGCTTGATTTCTCTGACGATGAGGAGAGGAGTAATTGAGAACTTAATATAGAACAATAGTAGCGTACCACATGGTGCGCTACTATTGTTTTTAGGGGGGTGAGAATGCCTAAAAGGGCGGCAAAGGCTAAAAAGGCCAAAAGGAAGGTGAAAGGTTAAAATGAGTGAAACCACCTATCGGCAGATGTCTGCCTGGTGTGGTGTTGTCTTTTAGGCCTTAATGGCATTTTAGCCTTTAAGGCCTTTGATTACCTAAAATATCTTTTCTTTGAATTTTGCAAATAGAACCAAAACAACTACATTCGCAATATCGTTTTGTAAAATTCTATAAATGAAATATCTATGAAAAACAAATTCTTAGTTTCGGTTGGGCTTTTAATGGCACTGTTTACATTGTCATCCTTTACCGATGGCCCGGACAGTACAAACACCTACATCAATGGTCACGAATATGTTGACCTTGGTTTGTCCAGTGGTACAAAGTGGGCAACCTGCAATGTGGGGGCATCAAAGCCCGAGGAATACGGTGGCTACTACGCTTGGGGTGAAACTGAAGAGAAAGATGATTACACTTGGGAAACTTATAAGTGGTGCGATGGTGATAAATTCTCTTTGACCAAGTATTGTACAAACAGCAGATATGGTACCGTTGATAACAAAACCGTTCTTGACCCCCAGGACGATGTCGCTCATGTAAAATGGGGCGGTACATGGCGTATGCCTACGATTGAAGAGATAAGAGAGTTGCGTGAAGAATGTACTTGGCGCAGCGGAAATCATAGAGGTGTTAATTGCTACCTTGTTACCGGCCCCAACGGCAAGAGTATCTTCCTTCCCGCTGCGGGCTTTCGCGGCGGGAAGGAAGTCAACTTCAGAGGTAGCTATGGTCACTACTGGTCGTCGTCGCTTGACAGCGATAGCTGGGACTACGCTTTCTACTTGTACTTCGACAGGAACTTTTACAACTGGTACTTCAACGTCCGCGCCCTCGGTCTATCCGTCCGCCCAGTTTCAAAGTAATTTGCTGACAGCAAGCCCCTCAGGCATGCTCCCCAATTAAATTTTCAAAAGATAAACATTGCGTTTGTTTTGTCGCGTATTTTTAATAAGTTTGCACCACCGGCGTTTGCCGGTGGTGCAAACTTATTTGGTTAATCCAATAAACATAATTCTTATGTACGACTTGGCTATTATTGGCGGTGATCCCGCCGGTTATGTGGCTGCAGAGAGAGCCGGCGCTGCCGGGCTTGCTGTAGTTTTGTTTTACGAATCTACTACCGCTCGGTAAAGCAAGTAAACGTTCTTTGCTCTCGCCTAATCGTAGCTTTCGATGAGCGCAGCGAACCAACGGTCGACGCCCGTAGGGGCTAAAGTCAATAACGTAGCGAACCAACGGTCGACGCCCGACGCCCGTAGGGGCTAAAGTCAATGGATCTCCAACCCGCTTACGATTTATTAGGGCATTGTAGTCTTTTGGGCCCTTTGATTAACCTAAAATGCTTCCCTTTTAATTTTGATAAGAAAACTAAAACAACTACATTCGCAATATCGTTTTGCGAATTCTATAAGTTGAATATCTATGAAAAAGCATTTTTCAATTTCCATGTGCCTGTTTGCGGTGCTGGCATTATTCTTTGTTTCTTGTGGAGAAAGTGGCAAGAAAAGTGAGACTGTAACCCAAATCAATGGTCACGAATGTGTGGACCTTGGTTTGCCAAGTGGTTTGAAGTGGGCAACCTGCAATGTGGGGGCGACTGCTCCCGAGGAGTATGGTGGTTACTTTGCCTGGGGCGAAACCGAAGTAAAGGACGACTACTCTTTTGCTTCCTACAAATGGTGTAAGGGCAATTATGCCACTATGACCAAATATTGTACAAGCAGTAATTATGGCACAGTTGATGATAAGACCGTTCTTGACCCTGAGGATGATGTTGCCCACGTACAATGGGGTGGTAGTTGGAGAATGCCAACTTTGACTGAACAACAGGAACTGCTGGCCAAATGCAAATGGCAACGGACAGAACTTAATGGTGTACCCGGTTTTAAAGTGATTGGCCCTAACGGCAACTCGATATTCCTACCGGCTGCAGGTTGTGTTAACGAAAAGAAATTCATCAGCAAGGATGTTTTCGGTTATTACTGGTCGAGTACGCTTTATGATTATATCAGCTATACTGCTTACGATTTATACTTCGGCACCAGCTATCAAGACCAGTATAACTACCACCGCTACAACGGACTCTCGGTTCGTGCTGTTTCAAAGTAAGTGGAAAGGTGAAATCGAAGGGCGCAAGTTTGTGCCAATTCACGGAACGTAAAGCTGAATGCGAAAAACTGATTTGTTGAGATTTATCACTGTGCTCGAAACGACATTCTCTTTGCCGCTTTGAGAATTTACAATATAATCCTTCAAAATGACAAACATTACATTTGTTTTGTCGCGTATTTTTAATAAGTTTGCAATACCGCTGTTTGCCGGTACTGCAAACTTATTGCTTATAAATAATGGTAATAATATAGATGTTGGCTCAAATACAGTTTGTCATCTCGAACCTTGTGTGAGAGATCTCACTATTGCAGGCTAAGAGATCCCTCGTCGCTATGCTCTGTCGGGATGACATTAACTGAGGAGTTTTTGGGTAAACTTCTATATCATAGCTTAAATAATAGATACTATGTACGACTTGGCTATTATTGGCGGTGGTCCCGCCGGTTATGTGGCAGCTGAGAGAGCCGGCGCTGCCGGGCTTGCTGTAGTTTTGTTTGAGAAACGCGAACTTGGCGGCGTGTGCCTTAACGAGGGCTGCATACCTACAAAGACGCTGCTCTACAGTGCAAAGATGTATGACCACGCTACCGGTGGCAAGAAGTATGGCATCACTGCCGGTGAGGTATCCTACGAGTACAAGAAGATTATGGACCGCAAGACCAAGGTCGTGCGCAAGCTTGTCGGTGGTATAAAGATGAAACTCGAGGCTTGCAATGTTGCGGTGGTGCGTGGCGAGGCCATGATTGAGCGTGGCGATGCGCAGGGTGTCGTTGTGGGTTGCGAGGGTCAGTCTTACGAGGCAAAGAGACTGCTCATCTGCACGGGAAGCGAGGCTTTTGTGCCGCCAATCCCGGGTGTTGAGGGCAATGCAGCCGTGGTGACAAACCGCGAGATGCTTGCACTTGCCGAGGCTCCGTCGAGCCTTGTCGTTATTGGCGGTGGTGTCATCGGCATGGAGTTCGCAAGCTATTGCAACAGTCTTGGCATTCCGGTGACGGTAATTGAGATGTTGCCCGAGATTCTTGGCGGAATGGACAAGGAGGTGAGCGAGATGTTGCGTGGCATATATGCAAAGCGCGGCGTGAAGTTCTGCCTGCAGTGTAAGGTTACTGCGGTCGATGGCAATACTGTTTATTATGTCGATGCCGAGGGCAACGCACAGCAGTGCGAGGGCGACAAGATACTTATGAGCGTGGGTCGCAGGCCTGTGTTGAAAGGTTATGGACTCGAGAACTTGGCTGTTGATGTGGAGCGTGGAATAAAGGTGAATGGTGTGATGCAGACATCGCTTCCCAATGTATATGCAGCGGGTGATGTCACCGGTTTTTCATTGTTGGCGCATACTGCAAGCCGCGAGGCCGAGGTTGCCGTGAACCACATGCTTGGCATCGAAGACCGTATGGAGTACAATGCCATTCCGGGTATAGTGTATACAAATCCCGAGGTTGCAGGTGTGGGACTTACCGAGGAACAGGCTGTAAATGCCGGTATTGAATACTGCCTGCATAAATTGCCAATGACATATTCGGGTCGTTTTGTTGCCGAGAACGAGGGCATGACAGGTCTTTGTAAGGTGCTTGTTACTCCCGATGACAAGGTGCTTGGCGTGCACATGCTTGGCAACTCGTCGAGTGAGTTCATCTGCGCAGCCTGCATGACAATTACCAACGGGCTGTCGGTCGAGCAGCTGCGTCGCACGGTGTTCCCGCATCCAACGGTGAGCGAAATATTGAAAGAGGCCGTGATGTGACGCTATATTTGGCGAACTTGGACATTTGATAGCATAAATTCGGACATTTTTTAGGATAGTTCAATAAAAAGCGGTTATTTTGCTTAATAAACAGTTAATAGCAATGAATGATATAAAAGTTAAGCCGGCTGGCGGCAAATTGGGTGTTATGTGCGTTGGTTTGGGTGCCGTTACAACGACAACAATCATTGGTGTACTTATGTCACGCAAGGGCTTGTCGAAGCCTGTTGGCTCGTTTGCATGCGAGGGTATAATGCGTGTGGGTAAAGGCCGCGACAAGTGCTACAAGGAGGTTGGGGACATTGTTCCATTGGCAACCCTTGATGATATCGTATTCGGTGCATGGGATCTCTACGAGGACGATGCATACGATGCTGCCGTGAAGGCGAATGTGCTCAAGCCACAGGATGTTGAGCCTGTAAAGGATGAGCTCAAGGCCATTAAACCATACAAGGCATTGTTTGACAAGAACTATGCAAGCAACATCGACGGTCCTAATGTGAAGACCGGTGGCGGCCGTTGGGAACTCACCGAGCAGTTGCGCGAGGATATACGCAATTTCAAGCAGGATAACGGTTGCGACAGGGTAGTGGTGATTTGGATTGCCAGCACCGAGAAATTCATCCCACGCAACGACGAGGTTCACGGCAGCGTAAAGGCCTTTGAGGAGGCAATGAAGAACAACGATGTTGCCAACATTGCTCCAAGTATGTGCTATGCATATGCGGCTATGCGTGAGGGCTGTCCTTTTGTCATGGGTGCTCCAAACCTGTGTGTGGATATCCCTGCAATGTGGGAACTTGCCGAGGAGACCGGCATGCCAATCACAGGCAAGGATTTCAAGAGCGGCCAGACAATGATGAAGACTGTGCTTGCTCCTGCATTCTTCACCCGTCAGCTTGGTGTTACAGGCTGGTTCTCTACCAATATTCTTGGAAACCGTGACGGTGTAGTGCTTGACAACCCCGAGAACTTCGAGACAAAGCGCCGTAGCAAGACTTCGGCACTCGAGAATATTCTTGACAGCGATGTATACCCCGATTTGTACAGCGACATGTACCACAAGGTGCGCATCAACTACTATCCTCCCCGTGGTGACGAGAAGGAGAGCTGGGACAATATTGACATCTTTGGCTGGATGGGTTACCCAATGACCATAAAGGTGAATTTTCTGTGCCGTGACTCAATTCTGGCGGCTCCATTGGTGCTCGACCTCATCCTCTTCAGCGACCTTGCACTGCGTGCCGGCGAGAGTGGTATACAGGAGTTTATGTCGTTCTATTGCAAGGCGCCGATGCACAAGGATGGCGAAAAGCCTGTACATGACCTCTTCAAGCAGTTTGCAATGCTCAAGAACAAGATTCGCGAACTGGGTGGCTATGAGGCCGACCAGGAACTGGATTGATTCTCCCGGACAGCCTCATTTGTCCTTTGCGGTCATACCGCATTTGCAATATCTAAAAAATATGCAACGATAGTTGCATATTTTTTTATTTTGTTGTAAAAAATGGTGTAATATAATAGAGTTGTTGTTTAAATATACCTATATTTGCAACCCTAAAGTATAAATATACAATTTATGAAAGTAAAGAATTCGCGTCTTGATGCCATCCGCCTCATTTTGTCCACACAGGAGATCGGTTCCCAGGAGGAACTTTTGAATGTGCTTGCACAGGAGGGCTTCAAACTGACACAGGCAACCCTGTCGCGCGACCTGCACCAATTGCGTGTTGTGAAGACAGTCGGTCTGCAGGGGCGTTACAGATATGTGATGACACGCCCGCACCACCAGCGCCACGATTCAAAGTCCGAGGAGATACGCCCAATAACAACAGCACAGGAGATCAGCGGTTTTCTGTCGATAAAGTTCTCGGGCAACATTGCTGTGATACGCACCAAGCCAAGCTATGCAGGTACATTGGCCTATCACATTGACAACAATGATTTCCCCGAGATTCTGGGAACTATAGCCGGTGACGACACTGTGATGCTGATAATTGCCGAGGATGCGACAAGAGGCGCAGTGTTGAGAGCGTTGAGGAGTATTATACCTAATCTTTAAACAGTAAAGGCAGAGATGGAGAACGAAGTTTATAACGACGGTATAGAGATTATAGTTGCTAATGCTTCGCACGAGAAGTATGTCGACGAGATATTGGAAACCATTAGCGCGGCAGCAAAGGTTCGTGGTACCGGTATCGCAAAGCGTACACATGAGTATGTGGCGCAGAAGATGAAAGAGGGCAAGGCTATAATAGCGCTTGCCGGTGATGAGTTTGCAGGTTTCTGCTACATTGAGAGCTGGGGTAACAAGCAGTATGTTGCCAATTCGGGTCTTATCGTGAAGGACAAGTTCCGCGGTCACGGTCTGGCACGACGCATCAAGCAGAAGGCTTTTGAGCTCTCGCGCACAATGTGGCCCGATGCAAAGCTCTTTGGTCTTACAAGCGGTGGCGCAGTGATGAAAATCAACACCGAACTGGGATATGTGCCGGTTCCATTCTCGGAACTGACCGATGACGAGACCTTCTGGAAAGGATGCCAGGGTTGCGTGAATCACGATGTGCTCATGCGCACCGAGCGCCGCTACTGCATCTGCACTGCGATGCTCTATGACCCAGCGAAACATGGAAAGAAGTAATAACAGATAAAAACAAGACAATATATAATGGAGAAGAAAAAGGTAGTTGTTGCTTTCAGCGGCGGTTTGGATACTTCATTCACAGTAATGTATCTTGCCAAGGAGAAGGGTTACGAGGTTTATGCTGCTTGTGCCAATACAGGCGGTTTCAGCCCCGAACAGCTGAAGCAGAACGAGGAGAATGCATACAAGTTGGGCGCAAAGGAATATGTGACACTAGATGTAACACAGGAATACTATGAGAAGAGCCTGCGTTATATGATATATGGCAATGTGCTCCGCAACGGAACATATCCTATCTCCGTGTCATCGGAGAGAATCTTCCAGGCATTGGCAATTGCACGCTATGCCAACGAAATTGGTGCAGACGCCATTGCACATGGTTCTACAGGTGCCGGAAATGACCAGATCCGTTTCGATATGACCTTCCTGGTTTGTGCTCCCGGTGTAGAGATTATCACCTTGACCCGTGACATGACACTGACACGCGAGTTCGAGGTGAATTACCTTAACGAGCATGGTTTCAGTGCCGACTTTGCAAAACTCAAATATTCTTATAATGTGGGTCTTTGGGGTACATCGATCTGTGGCGGAGAAATCCTTGACTCTACACAGGGTCTGCCCGACAGCGCATACCTCAAGCAGGTAGAGAAGCAGGGCGAGGAGGAACTTCGTCTCACATTCGAGAACGGCGAGCTCAAGGCTGTCAACGGCGAGGAGTTCGGTGACCCAATCAAGGCAATACAGAAAGTAGAGGAGATTGGCGCACCATACGGAATTGGCCGCGATATGCATGTGGGCGATACTATCATCGGTATCAAGGGTCGAGTAGGCTTCGAGGCTGCAGCTCCAATGCTCATCATCGCTGCGCACAAGTTCCTTGAGAAGTACACCCTGAGCAAGTGGCAGCAGTACTGGAAGGATCAGGTTGCCAACTGGTATGGCATGTTCCTGCACGAGAGCCAGTACCTTGAGCCTGTAATGCGCGACATTGAGGCGATGCTCGAGAGCTCACAGCGAAATGTTACAGGTACGGCAATCCTCAAGCTCATGCCAAAGCATTTTGAGACTGTAGGCGTTGATTCGCCCAACGACCTTGTGAAGAACAAGCTCGGTGAGTATGGCGAGGTGCAGAAGGGCTGGACAGCCGAGGATGCAAAGGGCTTCATCAAGGTTACATCTACACCTTTGCGTGCTTATTATGCGAGTCATCCCGACGAGAAAATTTAAGAAATGACCTTGGTGTTGTGGCGTTACGCTTGTTTGCGCAAGTCGTCCGCTGCATCTTTTCATTCATTTTCATGAATCCACTCTCTCTGGAATCCTTAAAAGTTGATTATTAAGCAAGTTTAATATATCTTTGTAACATAGTCAGATAGTTTTTTTGAACAGTTACTTTATTATATATGATAAAAGTTGGAATTATTGGTGGTGCGGGATATACCGCAGGTGAGCTTATCCGTCTGTTGTTATTTCACCCCGAGGATGAGATAAAGTTCATTCACAGCAGCAGCAATGCCGGCCACAACATCACCGATGTGCATGGTGGCCTGCTTGGCGAGACAGACTTGGTGTTTACCGACGAGATGCCTTTTGAAGAGATAGACCTTCTCTTCTTCTGCACCGCTCATGGTGATACACGCAAGTTCCTCGACAGCCATGCCGTGCCCGATGAACTGAAGATTATCGACCTCTCAATGGACTACCGTATAAAGAGCAACGACCACGATTTTATATATGGCTTGCCCGAACTCAACCGTCGCAACACATGCAAGAGCCGCTATGTGGCAAATCCGGGCTGTTTTGCAACTTGTATCGAGCTCGGTCTTCTGCCTCTTGCCAAGGAACATCTGCTCAAAGGTGATGTTTCGGTAAATGCCATTACCGGCAGCACGGGTGCAGGCGTGAAGCCATCGGCAACAACACACTATAGTTGGAGAGATAATAATATCAGCATCTACAAGCCGTTCGAGCATCAGCATCTGGCCGAGATTATGCAGAGCCTCCATCAACTGCAACCCGACTATTCAGGCAGTATCGACTTTATCCCTTACCGTGGCTGTTTCCCACGCGGAATTTTTGCTACTTTGGTGGTGAAGTGTGACCTCGACATCGAGACTCTCTACAAACTGTACGAGAGCTACTATGAGCGCGACTCGTTTACACATGTTGTAAAGCGTCCTGTCGATCTCAAGCAGGTGGTGAACACAAACAAGTGTCTGCTGCACCTTGAGAAGCACGGCGACAAGTTGCTTATTACATCGGTAATCGACAACTTGCTCAAGGGTGCAAGCGGAACTGCGGTACACAACATGAACCTGCTCTTCGGTCTTGCCGAGACTGTAGGTCTTCAGCTCAAGCCATCGGCATTCTAATCTGTAATTGATAAGTATATGAACTTATACGATGTATATCCCCTTTTCGATGTGAACATTGTAAAGGGCGAAGGTTGCAGGGTGTGGGATGACAAGGGAAACGAGTACCTTGACCTCTACGGTGGACATGCTGTAATTTCCATTGGTCATGCACATCCCAGGTATGTAGAGATGATAAGCAGCCAGGTTGCGACTCTCGGCTTCTACTCTAATTCTGTCATCAACACCTTGCAGCAGCGCGTTGCCCGTAAATTGGGAAAGATAAGCGGTTACGAGGATTATAACCTGTTCTTCATCAACTCGGGAGCCGAGGCCAATGAGAATGCCCTTAAACTATCCTCGTTCAAGAATGGCAAGCATCGTGTAATTGCGTTTAAAAAGGCCTTTCATGGT
>JAFOCD010000183.1 GCA_017381475.1 Bacteroidaceae bacterium | reverse complement strand
TGAACGAAGTAAAAAAATAAGAGTGATTAATTTATAAATTTTAAGACTTATGCCAAGCGGAAAGAAGAAAAAAAGACATAAAATGTCTACGCACAAGCGTAAAAAAAGACTGAGAAAGAACAGACATAAGAGCAAGTAAGTAAAAGTCTGTCAAAGCACAAAAAACAAACTTGTAAGCACAATAAACAGAGCCTCAAGTTTGTTTTTTGTTTTAGAGTAGAAAAAGGCCAAGCCACTCGCCTTGAAGTAAATGAGGGGCAAAACAAAACAACAGTATTGTGACAAGCGAACTTTTTGTAGATGTTCATTCCAAGGAGGTCTCAATTGCAATCACCGAAGAGAAGCAGTTGGTGGAGTTCCAGAAGGAAGAACAGACAGAGACATTTTCGGTAGGCAATATCTATCTGGGACGCGTGAAGAAAATCATGCCCGGGCTGAACGCCTGCTTTGTAGATGTCGGTTCCGAGAAGGAAGCATTCCTGCACTATACTGATTTAGGTACGCAATTTTACTCTCTTCAGAAGTATCTGAAACAAATTACAAGCGACCGAAAGAAAAACTTCCCCATCGTTAAGGCATCAATAATGCCCGAGAAGAAAAAGGAAGGCAACATTAGCGAAGCGCTACAAACCGGGCAGGAAATCCTGGTGCAGGTAACAAAAGAGCCAATAAACACAAAAGGTCCAAGATTGACTTGCGAGCTCTCGTTTGCCGGACGCTTCCTGATACTGATACCATTCGAAGACAAGGTCTCGGTATCATCAAAAATCAAATCACCCGAGGAACGCACACGCCTCAAACAGTTGCTACAGAGCATCAAACCAAAGAATTTCGGTATCATTGTACGCACTGTAGCAGAGGGCAAGAAAGTTGCCGAGCTTGACAGCGAGTTGCGTTCATTGGTCAACAATTGGGAGGCACTGGTTGAAAAGGTGCAGAAGAGTACCAAACCGCCGACAATAGTACACGAGGAATCGGACAGGACACTCGCCCTGCTGCGCGATCTGTTCAACCCGTCGTATGAGAGCATCCATGTCAATGACATTGATGTATACAAACGCATCAGGGACTATGTATCAATCATTGCCCCGGAGAGCGTGAACATCATCAAGCTCTATCGCGGAGAGTTGCCAATTTTTGACCACTTCGGAATAACGAAACAGATTAAATCCTCGTTCGGAAGGATTGTTTCGTTCAAGGGCGGTGCCTACTTGGTCATCGAGCACACCGAAGCATTGCATGT
This sequence comes from Bacteroidaceae bacterium, assembly GCA_017381475.1. Classification (GTDB taxonomy): domain Bacteria; phylum Bacteroidota; class Bacteroidia; order Bacteroidales; family Bacteroidaceae; genus HGM04593. Next base: position 3,017 of record JAFOCD010000183.1, on the reverse strand, counting down.
CGTTGATGTAAACAGCGGAAACAGAGCGCGCAACAACGCAAGCAATCAAGAGGAAAATGCGCTCGAGGTAAACCTTGGAGCCGCCGATGAGCTCGCCCGCCAGCTAAGACTGCGCGATATGGGCGGAATCATAGTGGTCGACTTTATCGACATGGACAAGGCCGAGAACCGCCAGAAACTATATGAAAGGATGACTGAAAACATGAGCCGCGACAGAGCGAAGCACAACATCCTTCCATTGAGCAAGTTCGGTCTGATGCAGATCACGCGCCAGAGAGTGCGCCCGGCAACCGACCTACAGGTTGAGGAATGTTGTCCCGTATGCCACGGCAAAGGCAAGATACAACCATCGGTACTGTTTACCGAGACACTTGAGAGTAAAATAGAGACTTTGGTAAAGACTATCAAAGTCAAGCGATTTAAATTACATGTGCATCCGTACATTGATGCTTATATCAAGAAAGGTATAATATCACTCTACCGCAAATGGCAGATGAGGTACGGATTTGGAATCCGCGTAGTGCCCGACCAAAAGTTGTCATATCTTGAATATCATTTTTATGACAAGAGTGGCAATGAGGTGGACATGAAGGAAGCAACCGACATCAAGTAATTGAAACAAGAACACAAGAGGCCAACGCCTCTTCACGAAGACTCTCCCGGCGTGTGCCGGGAGAGTCTTCGTTTATGTGGCATCCAACACGGCACCATAGTACAAAATCTTTTTGGGCTCAGTCGCAAAAAGGTGTGGATAATCTGGTTTGCTTTAAGTTTGGAATATAGCTTATTGATGTATTGAATTTACTGACAATTTAATTTCGCTGCAATTTTATCATCTCGCTTTGTGTGTAAACATGTTCATTATCTTATATTCTTACTGTAGCTTGCGTTCTTTACTTTTTGGTGTCAAAAAGTAACAAAAAACCAGGCAGTCGTGTACGGCATTCGGTGCTTAAGAGTTGACAACACCGCCTTTCCGCATCCCGTGCGGTGCAAACTATGTCTGCACTACGCACGACTAACAGCTGGCGGTATTGTCGATTTGCTTTGCAAATTCAAGAGTCGCCTTGCGACATCTTTCAGTCGGTTCACACCTCGCCACTCGCTGCTTGTCACAATGCTTGGGGCGGCAAGAACTCGCTGCGCTCAAACATCATGCCACCTGTTTCCAAGCATTGCTCGGCTGCTCGCTGTGCCTCCCAACGCTGCCCTTCCGCCCTTGGCGGGGAATTACCTTTTGCAATAAAAATTCATTGGTATGTATTACGGACTTTAACGCGCACTATGCTAATATTTTAAAACCGGCACCATCAAAATCACAGCAAACAGCCGGGCAAGCAGCGGAAACAGGACAAAATTTGTTTGAGCGGTGCATATACGCGATGCTGTTATTGCGTGAAAAGCGAGTTGTTTTGTCCCCGATGCTTGAACGAACAGCTGTTTGCGGCAAATAACAGCCGACCGAGGGATGTCGCTTGCGACTCGCGAGCAGAAGGCTGTTATGACTGATTTTGCCGGTGACGGGCGCTTTGCTACTTTCGCGCGACGAAAGTAGATGAAAGAAAGACTTGAGAAAAAATAGAAGTGAATAATTAAGGTTGAGGGCTGCCGTAAAATAAGACTATAAGCGAAACGATCACCACACTAAAATTCTACAGAGCCGTTCTTCTGTCAAATACTGAGAATTAAAGCCCAAAGCAGCAGCTTATGTAGCCGTAGTATCTGTTGCTTGCGCCGTCGGCACTTGGGATGCTCATTCTGAAATTAGGTGCAATCTTCACATATTTGCCAAGTTTGAACTGTGCGCCGGCAATGACGGCAACATCATCGTTTGCCTTGTTCCAGTCGTTGCTCGACATCAGTCCGTCGGCGCGGGCATAGAGGTCGAGCCAGCTGTTGATGGTGCCTGTTGCATACATTGAGAAACCGTAGAGGTTCTGCCCCTCTACACGGCGGTTATTGCGCATTATGTTATACTCCACGGCAACTGAAAAATACTTGTGCTTGTAGCCGGCAAACATGGCATAGTTGATGATGTTCTTTGCTTTGTCGCCGCCTTCGTTTATGCCAGCATAAAGGCGAATGGACATTCCCTTGAATGGTGTGACTGTAGTGCCTGCACCATAGAGCAGGCCGTCATTCATCTGCACTAACTTATAGCCCTCTCCGTTGGCAATGATTACATCAGCCTCAATCCATTTGGCAAAGCGGTACGAAGCCGATATACCCAGGTCGGCACTGCTACCGAACTTGTACTGGTCTTGGAACGATTTGTAGATATATCGGTAGCCCCAGAACTTCTCCTGGTAGTTGAACTGTGTCATTCCAATCATACCGCCTTGCAAGGTGAAGTTTCCGACGTTCCACTTGATGAGTGCGTTCTTTATGTAGGCTATGTGCTGATAGTCGCCGACGTCGCTCGATTGCCCGATGTCCATCACGCCTTTCACGCTAACGCCTTTGCCAAAGGAGTATTCATAACCCACGTAACTGCGGTCCAGCTCAAAGCCGCGGTCGTCATTCACCACACCGAACCCGCTGTGGAAATTGGTGTATATTTGTACTATGGCTTTTCCGTGTGGTGCTTCGTTCGCAACCTGGGCATTACTGCCTATACTTGTAAAAAGCAGCAACGCTGCTGCAATGAATCCTGTTGCTTTCATAAATGTTGTCTTTTTGTTATTCCCTTTGCAAATAACGTAATTTAAACTTTAGTGTTCGCCGTAAAAATGTTAAATTTATGTTACAAATGCAAACAATGCCGGTATATTTCATTTCCACAGGCATTATCTTGACAGGGTAACTTGATTTGTGGGTGAAACCTAAACTTTTATTATTAGTAATTAAAGAAAGGGTAGACTGAGATAGTGTGGTTAAAGCGGAAACAATAGTTTGTTTATTGTTCTTTTTAACTTATTTTTGCAGTGGTTTATCTTATATTCAACCTTGCATAGATTTGTATAAACCTGATAATAATTATAATATGAAAAACACAGGTTTCTTAAAGTCAAGAATCT
>JAFOCD010000182.1 GCA_017381475.1 Bacteroidaceae bacterium | reverse complement strand
TGCGACTGCGTTGTCATACATTACCTGGCCTAATGCGTTTGTTACTGTTACTTGTGTCAAGCCTTCTGCCATGATGTTCAATGCGCCACGTGTTGGGTTTGGATATACCATCATGCCGCTGACGCCGTTTTCATCGATAGCTGTTACTTCTACGATTACGTAGTCTTGGTCTGCGTTTTCGTATGCTGTTGCTGGCTCTGACTCGCATTCTTCACCGTTTGCTGCGTAAACTGCTGTTACTTGGTAGTAGTATGTGCCTTCTGCTACTTCGTCGAAGTATGTGCCTACTGTGCTTTCGCCTACCTTTTCAAAGTTGTTTGCGCTTGTGCCGCGGTAGATGTTGTAGTGGTCGAATGCTTCGCCTCTTGCTACGCCCTTGGCTGCTACTTCGCCTTCGCTTGCTGTGAATTCATAGTCTAATGCCTTGAGTTCTGATACAGCTGCGCCCTTGGCTTCTGTTGCTACCATTGCGCGGATCATCCATGTGTTGCTCAAGCCGTGTACTGTAACGTCTTCCCATGTTGCTCCGTCCAATGAGATCCAGCGGCCGTTTGGATCGCCTGCGTCTGCACAGCATGATGCTGGATAGTTGGTGCCTTGGCTTGTTGTGAAGACAACCCAGATGTTTTGAGTTGCGTCTACTGGAAGAGCGCTTGTGAGGTCGAATTCAACGAATGCGCCTGCGCCTGTGCCTGTGTATGGCTGTGTATGTACCAATGTGCCTGGTGCTGTTGAGCCGCCGTAGTAGATGTTGATGTCGCCTGATGACTGTGCGAAGTCGAACAACGCTACCTTGGTGAGGTATTGGCCGTCGTATGCGCTGATTGCATTTGATGGGAACATGACGCCCCACATGAATGATGCTGGACCGCCGATGCCGTCTTCATTGACGCCGTTGTCATAGTACAGCCATTCTGTTGTTGCGTTTGAATATGGCCAGATCAGTTTTGCTCCGAATGTGCCGTCTTCGTTGTATTGGTATTGGCCGAAGAGTTTTTCTGGAGCGATGCAGTCGATGATGTATTCTGCTTCTGTGCAGTCTGCTTCTGACATTGCATAGTATGTAACGTCTTTTTCGCCGCCGTAGACTACTTGTACGCAGTATTCGTCACCTAAGACGCCCTTCTTGTCTGTGTATGTCTCACCTTGAACTGGCTGTTTTGTGATGAGTTCGCCGTTGCGGTAGATCATGACGCCGAGTACTTCTGCGATAGCGTATTCTTCGTTTTCTTCTTCGTCATCGTCGCCACCGCCTGCTTCTGTGTCGAAGTAGCCGCGGAGCATCCATGTGCATGGGATGCCTGCTTCTGTCACGTCGAACCAGCCGTCGCTTGCCAAGTAGATCCAGCGTCCGTCAGCGTCGCCTGTGTCAGTGCATTCTGCTGCTGGGTAGTTTGTACCGTCGTTGGTGTTGAATACGATCCATACGTTCTGGCCTTCTGGGTCGATAGCTTCTGTCAATTCGATTTCAACGAAGTCGTTGATGCCTGTCCATGTGTATGCCTGGTTGAGTACTGATGCGCCTGGAGCGTTGTCGCCACCTAAGCAGATGTCGAATGTACCGCTTGTTGCTACTCTGTCGAATGCTGCTACCTTTGTCAATGCGCCGAGGTTAGCGATGTCTGCTGCGCGGAGCTTGATAGCCCAGCTGAATGATTGTGGACCGCCGATAGCGTCTTCGTTAACGCCGTTGTCATAGTATGCCCATGTACCTTCTTTGCTGTCTCTTGATTTTGAACCTAATGAGATTTCAACATCGTCAACCATTAAGATGAACATGTCTGTGCAGTTGAAGTGACGGATAGCAACGTAGATTTCTTGACCTGCGTAAGCGCTTAAGTCAGCTTCGTATTGGTACCATGTACCTTGTTCGCCTCTGCCGCGTTCTGCTTTAGCGCCGCCTTTGCCTGTCATTGTCCATTCAACGATTGTTGTGAAGTCAGATGCTGATGTGTTACCAGCTGTTGATACTGCTACGCCGAAATGTTCTGCTGGATAGCCGTCGTCTTTTGTACATGCCCAGAATGAGATCTTAGCGCCGTCTTCTACAGCGTATTTAGCTGGTGCTACGAAGTAGTTGTCTGGTAAGAGTGGTCCATAGTAGTTGCAGAATGATTCTGAAGCTACATAGCCTGCGCCTGTGTGAGGTTCGCTTGGCAATACTGCGTGGTATGTTTCACTTTCTGAGCTGTGGTACCATAAGTGACCATCACCGTCAGCGTCGATGTTTGTCCAACCTTCTAAGTCAGATTCGAAACCGAATACAAAGTCAGCGTCGTCACCTGGGTTATCATCATCGTCGTCGTCATCTTCTTCTTCAGCTACTGGCAATGTCCATGACAATTCGATTTGTTCACCTTCTAATGAAGCTGTCAAGTCTTTAACGCCTGCGAAAATTTCGTTAGCTTGTTTTGTCCATGTGTAATTCATTTCTTCTGAATCACCAGCTGTGTAAGAAGCGATAACTGTTGTTGTGTATTCAACGCCGTCAACTAAGTTTTGGTGTTGGAAGTAAGGAACCATCAATGAGTCTGCTTCTACAACGCCGTCTAACATAACTTGATATCTTGTCAAAGCTCTGTCAGCCTTGGCTTCGTTTGTCAATACCATGTCGTCAACCATAAGGATGAACATGTCTGTTGTGTTGAAGTGACGTAATGCCAAGTATACTTCTTGTCCTGCATATTCGCTCAAGTCTGTTACGAATTCGTACCATGTGCCTTGTTCGCCTCTGCCGCGTGCTGCTTTAGCGCCGCCCTTGCCTGTCATTGTCCATTCTGCGATTGTTGTGAAGTCGCTTGATGATGTGTTGCCTGCTGTTGAGACTGCTACGCCGAAGTGTTCTGATGGATAGCCGTCGTCTTTTGTACATGCGTAGAACTTCAATACTGATGAGCCGCCGATTGCTACTCTTTCTGGTGATACGATGTAGTCATCTGGGAAGAGTGCGCCCAATGCGTTGCAGTATGATTCTGAGAAGATGCAGCCTGCGCCTGTGTGTGCGTCACCTGGCAATACTGCGTGTGACATTTCACTTTCTGAGCTGTGGTACCATACGTGACCGTCGCCGTTGCCGTCGATTGTTGTCCAGCCTTCAAGGTCTGTATCGAAGCCGTATGTGAATTCTGCGCCTGCACCGCCTGCGCTGATTGACTTGCCGTCCCACATTGCCCAGCCTGTTGGTGATACGTAGAGACCTTCAACTGCTGCCAATGTTTCTGTCAAGAATGCATTGAATTGTGCAGCGTCCATGATTTCTACTACTTGTGCTTCTATATTTGACATATAGCCTTCTTTAGCAATTGTCAATTCATAAGTACCTTTACGGAATGAATCCCATGTGTATGTACCTTCTGAACCTAATGTTGCTGTGTAGTCAACGCCTTCTTCAATCATGTTGATGAAGCTTACTGTTGTACCGCTTACAGGGTCGCCGTTGTCTGTTTGAGCAGCAACTGCAACTGTTGTGTACATGTCTTTATCGATTGGTTTTGACCAGAGGATTTCTGATTCAGGAGCTGCGCAAGAAACTTCAACATTGTCGATACCTGCATAGTGACCATAGTGGTCTTCGTGTACGAATGCGATATGGATTGTTGAACCTGCGTATGCTGATAAGTCAACGAACATTTGTGTCCAAGCAATGTATTGAGTGTTACCTGTTGTCCATACTTCTGTCCAAGGACCTGCTGCTGATTCTGAAACCATAACCTTAACAATTGCAGGATAGTATGTTCCCCAGTTAGGATTGCTTAAGTAGAAGCTCAACATTGGTTCATTTTGCAATGTGATAGCTGGAGTAATGAGGTAATATGAAGGAACTGACCATGAGTAACCATCGCTGAATACTGCATATTGACCTTCGTATGCATAACATGTTGGAGGGTTTGAATAACCTGTTGCTTCTTGTGTGTCAACTGTCCATTGAGAATAAGCTTCATTGCTTGTACTACCTACTGTCATTGTTGACCAACCTGCTGGCATTACACCACCTTCGAAGCCTTCTGAGAAGACTACTTCTAAAGCACGGTTGCCTTCATAAACTGCTGAAACACCCCATTGGTATGAACCTGCTTCAGCTTTTTCCCATTCGTAATCAACGTATGAAGTATCTGCTGTCTTGTCTAAGAGTTTTTCAACATCACCTGTGAGAATGCTCTTCTTGTACAAGTTGTATGCTGCGAAAGCACGGTTGCCTTCTGCTGATTCTGTTGATGGAACGCCAACGAAGATTGGTTCTGATGCAACGTTAGCTACGAATGAACCTGTTGATGCGCCGCCCTTGAATTCTGGTCTGTCGCTTTCTCTTGTCAAGAGTACTGATTGGCCCTTAGCATTGTCTAAGTATGCTCTGATCATCCATGTGTAGCTCAAGCTGTAGTCTGCTGCATGTTCCCATGTTGCGCCGTCCAATGACAACAAGTCTGAGTTTTCATTGCCTACGTATGCGCAGCCGCCTGCTGGGTATGGGATTGTTGATGTGTAGAATGTAATCCACAATGCCTGTGTGCCGTCCAATGCTACTGGTGTGCTGAGTTCGATTTCTACGAAGTCGCCTGAACCTGTCAAGTTGACGTCTTGTGTTGCTACCAATGAACCTGGAGCTGCGTCGCCGCCGAGGTAGATGTTAGCTGTGTATGTACCTGTTGCACCTGCATAGTCTGCTGGTGTGTCATAGATAGCAACCTTGCTGATTGTGTAGCCAGCGTAGCTTGCTGTCTCTGGATATTTGATGCCCCAGTACATAGGTGCTGGTTGGCCCAAACCGATTGATGATGCGAATGTGCCGTCGTCATAGTGTAACCAGCCGCCTTCAAATGGTGCAGGTTCTTTGTAGAATGTGATGTTGTCTACATAGAATGCGTCATCACCGTCTTCCCACATAACGTCTTTTGCATATTCCCAACGGTATGTGTGTGTACCTTCTGTTACTGATACTTCTTTGTATGCCCAGTCTGAGATACCTGTCATTGTTGCTTTTGCTTCACCATCGATGTAGAATGTTGCGTAGTCATAAACTGCTTCGCATGATATTCTGTAGTTGAAGCCTACAACGCCGTTCATTGGAACCTCAACTGTCAATTCGATTGCTGATACGCCGTAGTCGTTGCCTTCGCATGTTGACTTCATTGCGTATTCGCCTTCGAATGCG
>JAFOCD010000181.1 GCA_017381475.1 Bacteroidaceae bacterium | reverse complement strand
TACTCCTGGAAATGTTGAAAGATAACGAGGTGTACAAGCGAATGACAATAGCAAATTTAAAGCCTTGCCCGTTTTGCGGCGGGGCGGTACGGATGTACAGTACAAGCCGGAAACACGCATTTGTTATTGAACACAAGGAACTTAACAATTGCGCGTTCTATGAGTTCGACCTTCCGTGGGAGAATGCGGAAAGCCTGGGCCGGGCCAAAGAGATGTGGAACCGGAGGGGCGCGGATGAATGAGGTTATAAGCAAACAGGACGTTATTGATCTGCTGCTGTCAGAGCCAAATGAACCGCGCTATCCTGATTGGTGGGCGCGCAAGGTTGCGGACCTTAAAGGCCTAAAGGTTGCGTATTTTTGCAACGGGAAAATGTGCGGGACGTGCAACTACCCGGATTGCCAGTTGACAACGGACATTGAATACGCAATGACACTAGATAATGTAATAGTGATTTAAAAGGGGAACAAGATGAAAAAGTTATTCTTACAACTTCCGGAATTTACCGAAAGCGTAATAGTTACAGGCACTGCATACAGTGACGCGGAACACCGGCGCGCATTCACCGCAAAGTTTCGCGCCGAACCGGATCTGACGGTTGGGTTTATCGAGAAGCGCGGAAAGAGTAACAACGGTGAAGAAAAGCGGTGGATGGCCTCTTACTTGAGCAAGCCGCAACATTATAACCCTAAAGGCGAATGGCACGTACTGACGGAAGAACCGCCGACCAATAAACGCCTGGATGTAACGGTGATGTCAAAGGACCGAACCAGGTTTGAACGGTCTGTTGTAGAAGCAAAGTATAACGGGAAAACCTGGGATGTCCCGGAAACCGAACGCGTTGTGGCGTGGAGGTATAAGCCGGATCCGTTTGAGGGCGGTTATAAACTGGATGATGACGGGGCGAACTTACTTGTAGAAGCTATCATTTACCAGATCCGCGAGGACTATCTCGCAAGCGCAAAGCACGTTGCCAAGATTAGAAAAAAGATAAACGAGTTGAAGAAGGACAAAAAGAAAGTTTCAGTGTCGCACTATCGCGACAAGATAAACAAATGGTTGGCCGAAAGATCCATTGAAGAGTCCAAAATGATGGATTGTGAAAAGGCCGTGTTAGAAGGTTGGCCCGGAATGGTACCACGGTCCGACCCGGAATCGTTGTTGTACGAGATGCGGAAAGAGGCGGAGAAAATTCTTGCAGAAGTCGAGGAATGACGCGCGGCGGTTTCTTATCAGATACAAGCGCGCAACAGAACAATTGATACAGGCGGAGCGGGAACTAGAGCGGCTGCGCTCCGATGCAGAAAGCATGAGTATTAACTTGGATGGGTTACCGCATGGAAACGGAACCAGTGACCGCGTTGGGAACGTTGCGGCCGAAATAGCGGACTACTCCCGGGAACTGTACAACCTAAAGGCGGACGCGATCAGAGTGCGGCGCGAGGTGTTCGACATTATAAGCAACGTTCCAGATGCGAATGAATGCAAAGTCCTTTACGCGCTATACATTGATTGCATCTCGCTGTCAGACGTTGCGCGCAAGTATAACCGTTCCAGGCAATGGGCAAGCGATATGGAGCGGCGCGGGCTTGACCGGGTGGCGTTGTCACTAACCGCGAGGGGGTAAAACGAAATTCTTTTACTTTACACATTTTGCGCGAACTTTCTGATAAACTGTAAGTGGGAAGATATAAACACAGTGATTGATTTTTGGTTTCATCTTTTTCCTTCTTACAAATCTCCTTGAGCAGTCATGGCACAGCGGACGGGTTAAACCGTCCGTTTTGCTTTGGGGTTGTTATGGCTTTACAGTTTGCACAAGCGTTCTACAACAGCAAACGTTGGCGGCGTACTCGTGATTTATATATGCGGAGTTGTGGCGGATTGTGCGAACGGTGTTTGCGGTCCGGCGTGTATTCTCCGGCGGCGGTTGTCCATCACAAGATTTATCTAACGCCGGACAACATAAACGAACCGCGGATAACTTTAAACCCGGACAATCTTGAAGCGTTATGCAGCAAGTGCCATGAGAATGAACACGAACGATGGAAGAAACACGCGGACGGTTCGCGCTTTGATAGAAAGAACCGCCGCTACAAAATAAATAATGACGGGTCGGTTGAGGTTAGAGGTGACTAAATTGTACAAATTTTAGTACAATATACCCCCC
>JAFOCD010000017.1 GCA_017381475.1 Bacteroidaceae bacterium | reverse complement strand
TTTACCTCCTTCTGATTATTCTGCTTCCTTGAGTACAAGGGTGATGTGTGATGTCTTTTTGTTGATGCGGAAAGCGCGGCCCTGAGCTCTGGGTCTGATTCTCTTAAGAGTGGGACCCTGGCAAACGTAGCATTCTGCTACATAGAGCTTTGACATATCCATATCTTTGTTCTCTGCGTTAGCCATTGCTGACTTTAAAAGCTTTGAAACAACCTCACACGCAGCCTTAGGCGTGTATTTGAGAATTGCCATAGCCTTTTCAGCGGGCTGATTACGGATAAGGTCGAGAACGATCTGAACCTTACGAGGTGCGATACGCACGAAAGTAACTTTTGCTGTTGCTTCCATTTTAATACACTCCTTTCGACTTATTTACCGTTGTTTGAGGTTTTTGAACCGGCATGACCTCTGAAGGTTCTTGTCGGTGCAAATTCGCCGAGCTTGTGACCGATCATGTCTTCTGTTACATATACGGGAACGTGCTTACGACCGTCATGTACTGCGAATGTGTGGCCAACGAAGTCGGGGAATATTGTGGAGCTACGGCTCCATGTCTTAAGAACGATTTTCTCGCCCTTTTCGTTCATCTTAATGACTCTATCGTAAAGCTTAGCGTCTACGTAGAATCCTTTCTTAGTGCTTCTGCTCATTATTTTTAGCTCCTTTCATCGACCTTATTTGTCGTTACGACGCTTAACAATAAGCTTGTCAGAACGATTCTTCTTAGCACGAGTCTTGTAGCCAAGAGCAGGCTTGCCCCAAGGTGTAACAGGGCCGGGACGACCGATGGGTGACTTACCTTCACCACCACCGTGAGGATGGTCGCAGGGGTTCATTACTGAACCACGAACTGTAGGTCTGATACCCATGTGGCGTGTACGACCAGCTTTACCGATCTTAACGTTTTCGTGGTCTTCGTTGCCAACAACACCAACTGTTGCCATGCAAGCTTCAGGAACCTTACGAAGTTCGCCTGAGGGAAGTCTGAGAAGAGCGTAGCCGCCTTCTTTAGCCATAAGCTGTGCTGAGTTACCAGCTGCTCTTGCAAGCTGACCGCCACGACCGGGATATAATTCAACGTTGTGAATTACTGTACCAACGGGCATATCCTTAAGTGCAAGTGCGTTACCGGGTTTGATGTCTGCTGAAGGACCTGCTTCAACAACATCGCCTACTTTGAGGCCTGAGGGAGCGATGATGTATCTCTTTTCGCCGTCTTCATACTGAAGAAGAGCGATGTGAGCTGATCTGTTGGGATCGTACTCAAGAGTAGCTACTGTAGCCTTTACATCAAACTTATCTCTCTTGAAATCGATGATACGATACTTTCTTCTGTTACCGCCGCCTCTGTGACGAACAGTGATGCGACCGTAGCTGTTACGGCCACTCTTTTTGTTGAGAGGAGCAAGAAGGCTTCTCTCAGGACCGCACTTTGAAAGTGCTGAATAGTCTGTAACTGACATGTTTCTTGTGCCGTTTGTTACAGGCTTTAAAACTCTGATTGACATTTTTGTTCACACTCCTTATTGGGTTAGCGGAGGATTGTCGTAACCTCCATACATTTCCATCGGGATTTGAA
>JAFOCD010000180.1 GCA_017381475.1 Bacteroidaceae bacterium | reverse complement strand
CAAGCGTAATACCGCATCTGTTGGCAAGCAGTGCAAGCCCTTTCTTATCGGTCAAAACATTCAGTTCGATATCGGATTCTTGCAGCAGATGATGAACTACACAGGGCTTATGGAGGAGTTTGAGAAGACCTTTGCCGGAACAAAAGATTACTACGGACACTTCCAGCCGCACTACATCGACACGATTCTTATAGGTCGATTGGCTTTCGCAGCCGACAAGGAGGTAACATCGTACAAGTTGGAAATTGTAGCCTCGCAATTAGGCGTAGACCTCGACGATGCTCACGATGCGGCTGCCGATGTAACTGCAACACTCGATGTGCTGGGCGTCTATACCTCACGCTTGAGAAACAACGAGGGAGCGACGATGACAACTGGACAACGAGATAAAACACGAAAACATTTTAAGATATGACACAGAATAACAGACTCCCGGAGGAAATTCCCGAGACCATAACATTCCGCACTGCAGACAGAATGATGTATGGTGCTTTGGGATACGATGGCAATGAACTGATGGCTGTGATTTCGGGCTACGACCTCGAAATCAAGTTCAATATGCGACTCATCAACTCGCTGGCTGATGCCGAGGCGTGCGCCAATGCTCTTGCAGATGTCTTCTATGAGGCACTGATGGATCAATTAATTCGAGAAAATAAACCATTTGCTAAACCTCCCGAAGCAAAAACACCTACTCTTAAATAAAAGAGAAAGAATATGTCGGAACAGACCAACAATATACAGAACAACACAGAGGAGACGCAGTTGACTGAACTCGAAGAGAAGTTCTGCGACCTCTATGTGAATGGCGGCGTAGGCTTCGCTGGCCACTTAGGTAAGTGTTATACAGAGGTATTTGGTGAGGGTGCGTCAAAGCGCCCTGGTGTATCGGCAAACTACCTGATACAAAAGCCTCACATATATGCGTACATCAAAACTCTTCTCTCGTCAGAACGCTTCGAGATGGAGACTATGGCAGTAAAGCTTCAAGTAACCGAAACCCTCAAAGCCGTGATGGATGAGACAGCGACAACGGATTATACAGACCGCTTTGGCGTGCCACTTTCGCCGGCTCCGCTCCGTGCTGTTTCGGTCAATGCAGCAAAGGCTCTAATGGATATTTTCCCCATCAAGCACAAAGAGGAGAACAGACTGCGTATCGAGGGTGCTGACGGCAATGTGATATTCAATGTGATTGTCCCGACTAACCCTCCGAAAGATGAGCAAAAAGAGGAAGAGTAAAAGCAAGGTAACCCGAAAGGATATTGCGTGGTGGACCTACTTCGTGATAATGATAGCACTTGTCATCTTCGGGTTTTGGAACAGCGACGGAGCAGAAGCCCTGCTACGAGCAATTAGAGAAGCATTTTCACTACTAATGGAATAGACTATGGAACAGCTAAAAGAATTTGTATTGAAGCACTTTAAGGTTATTACCGTTGTGCTCACTTTTGTGTTGACGATGTACATCCAGCACCTGAACAACACCCGTGAGATTGAGGATCTTATCAATAAATGCGAGCTTCTGGATGCAAAGATTGCAGACCAGTACGAGCGCATTGATGCAATCAAGCTTGACAAGGCAGTATTTGAGGCGACAATCACCCAGTTTACATCAATCCAGAACGACTTGCACGAGATTCGTGAAGACCTTCGTGCGCTCTTGGAACACAACGCCGTATGCGGTAAATAAGTATGATTAAGAATGCCCATATTACAGTAATTACCTCCCCGGAACTCACCGCGATGAGGCTCGATGATCTAATCGGTTGTCGTGGCCTCGTCGTGGAGGTTCTTGCAGAAGATCGCATCAAGAATCGTGGAGCATTAGTGCTACTCGAAGAGCCTTATTTAGGCGAGTATCTATGGTTTATTCCCGAAAATTCAATAAGTTATGAGTAAGTTTTCACAAATCCTACT
>JAFOCD010000016.1 GCA_017381475.1 Bacteroidaceae bacterium | reverse complement strand
GTTTGTTACGAAGTGAGCCTGCCAAGCAACCTCCATGATGAAGCGAACCTTCAAACGTGTTGCAGGGTTAGCACCGCAGAATGCGTCAACAACGAACAACTTCTTGTTAGAGAGCTCCTTTGTAGCGATCTCCTTCAATACGTTCCAAGCCTCTGTTGTAACAGGCTTGTTGTCGTTCTTGTACTCCTCTGATGTCCACCATACAGTGTTCTCAGAAGTTGCATCCTTAACGATGAACTTGTCCTTAGGAGAACGACCTGTGTAAACACCTGTCATTACGTTTACTGCGCCAAGCTCTGTAACCTGACCTACTTCAAAACCCTCAAGACCGGGCTTTGTCTCCTCTGCGAACAACTGCTCGTAAGAAGGATTGTGAAGAATCTCCACAGCACCGGTGATACCATACTTGGTAAGATCTAATGTTGCCATAATTCTAAAATAAATTATAAGTTAATATTTCTCGTTTTTTCTCTTTTTTGGGACGCTTCGGGCGCCTTTTTGTCCAAAGTGCCGAAGTTCTCCAAGTGCAAATATATATCATTTTATTTAATGACCAAAACTAATTAAGGAAAAATTTCCGTAATTGCGGTAAAAAAAGCAAAATTTGCCCGTTTTTGGTGCTTTTTTTATTGTTTGTCGGTTACTTTTTTGTTGTGATTTGCCTGTTTTGTTTGTTTTTTGTGTCATTTTTGTCTTGAGTTGTCTTGCGTTTGTTTCGTGAAAATTTGATAATTCTGACATTTTGTATTTTTTATGTTTTGCGGGCTGTCCGTGCAGTTTTTTTCCTATTTATATGTTTTTAATATAAAATTATTATCTTCGCGGTGATAACAAGCAAAGACTACAATTGAATAAAACAACATAGACTATGAACGAGAAGATTAAAATGCCTTGGGAAGAGCGTCCCCAGGGATGTGCCGATGTGATGTGGCGCTACTCAAAGAACCCGGTTATCGACCGTTATGCAATCCCTACCTCGAACAGTATCTTCAACAGTGCTGTTGTTCCTTTTGGCGATGGCTATGCAGGTGTGTTCCGTTGCGACAACAAGGCTGTGCAGATGAATATCTTTGCCGGTTTCAGCAAGGACGGTATCAACTGGGAAATTGAGCATGAACCCATCGTGTTCAAGGCCGGCAACACCGACATGATTGAGTCGGAGTACAAGTATGACCCACGCGTGACATGGATCGAGGACCGTTACTGGATTACATGGTGTAACGGCTATCATGGCCCCACAATAGGTATTGCATATACATTCGACTTCAAGGAGTTCTTCCAGTGCGAGAATGCATTCCTGCCATTCAACCGCAATGGTGTGCTGTTCCCCGAGAAAATCAACGGCAAGTATGCCATGCTGAGCCGTCCAAGCGACAACGGTCACACTCCATTCGGTGATATCTACATCAGCTACAGCCCCGACATGAAATATTGGGGTGAGCACCGTTGTGTGATGAAAGTGACTCCATTTCCCGAGAGTGCATGGCAGTGCACTAAGATTGGTGCAGGTTCTGTGCCCATTCTTACCGATGAGGGTTGGCTTCTCTTCTATCACGGTGTAATTACCACCTGCAATGGCTTCCGTTACTCAATGGGTGCGGCTCTGCTCGACAAGAACGACCCTTCAAAGGTCCTTTACCGCACAAAACCATACCTGCTTGCTCCTGCAGCTCCATACGAACTTGCCGGTGATGTGCCCAATGTGGTGTTCCCATGTGCGGCTCTGCGCGAAGGTGACAAGGTTGCTGTTTATTACGGCGCTGCCGATACAGTCGTAGGCATGGCGTTCGGTTATATCAGTGAGATTATAGATTTCATGAAGAAGAATAGCTGTAAATAATTATTGATTTGGCTTATATAAAGCGTCGGGGTGGCAAATTATTGCCACCCCGTTTTTTACGTTTTGTTTGTTGGTACAAGTTTTCACCTTTGACCTTTGACCTTTGACCTTTCTTCCAGCCGTTGCATCCACTCGTACCAGTTGGGGATGTAGAGTGTTGCGACAAGGGTGTTGAGCAACATTCCGAACACTACTGCTGCGCCAAGCGAGAGGCGTGCGCCGGCTCCTGCACCGTCGGCAAAGAGCAGTGGCATGACACCAAGTACAAAGGCAAGCGAGGTCATCAGGATTGGACGCAGACGGACATGTCCGGCCTCGGCCGCGCTGTGGCGTATGTCGTTGCCGCCTTTCCTGAAATCGCGTGCGAACTCCACAATAAGAATACCGTTCTTTGCGCTCAGGGCTATGAGCAGCACGATGCCAATTTCGGTATATATGCTCACAGGTATACCGGCTATCCAGCATCCCATGATTGCGCCGAGCAGAGCAATGGGCACGCCCATTATGGCTGCAACGGGGCTGGTCCAGCTTTCGTACTGTGCTGCAAGTACAAGGAATGCGACGAGCAGTGCAAGTGCCAGGATTATCATGGTGTTCTGCCCGGCAGCCTGTTCCTGGAAGGCTACGCCTGTCCATTCATACCCGAACTCGTCGCCAAGCTGTGCCTTGAACAGCTGTGCCACCTCTTCCATTACTTGGCTCGAACTGTAGCCCGGTGCATTGTTGGCGGTGATGGTTGCGCTGTTGTACATATTATAGCGTACAAGCTGGTCACTGCCAAGCACCTCGTCGGTTGTGACAAAACTGCTGAATGGTACCATCTCGCCCTTGTTGTTGGCGAGGCTCAGTTGCATGATGCTCTCAATTAGTTTCTGGTTCTGTTCGCTTGCCGACATCTTAACCTGCCATATACGGCCCAGCAGTACAAAGTCATTCACATAGAGCGAGCCCATGTAGTAGCTCAGGGTGTATAGTACACTGCCGATGTCCAGTCCCATGGATATGGCCTTGTCACGGTCGATGTTGATGCGGTACTGCGGTACATCGGCTTCAAAGGAGCTGTTCATGGAGGCAATGGCCTTTTTGTTGCCATACTCCTGTGTAAGGGCATCGACTGCCTTCTGCAGTTCGGTCATGCCAAGTGCCTTGCGGTCCTCGACCTGCATCTGCAGGCCACCTACATTGCCAATGCCGGGGATGGCTGGTGGGACGAAGGCAAAGCATTGCGCCTCTTCAATCTCAATATATGCCTGTTTGTTGAACCGCTCGACAATGGCTGCTGCCGATTCGCTTTTTGTCTTTCGCTCACTCCAGTCCTTGAGCACAACGAATACGCTTGCGGCGTTGCTCTGCCTGCCGCTGTTCATTATGCTGAAACCGCTGATGCTGATGTTGGTCTTTACCTCGGGGTAGGACGAAATTATCTTCTCAACCTTGGCGGCAACAGCCTCGGTGCGCGAGAGCGAGCTTGCCGGCGGCAGCTGCACGCTGACGATGAAATAGCCGTCATCCTCGTCGGGGATGAATGTCGTTGGCTGTGCCTTGAACAGGTATATAGCAAGTGCGACCATTGCTGCAAAGCTTATACCGGCAAACCAGGCACGGCGCAACAGGAACGAGACAACACGGTCATAGCCTCTCTGCACAAAGTCGTATGCCTTGTTGAACCCACGGAAAAACCGGTTCTTTTCCTTCTTTGTGGGGCGAAGCAACAGTGCGCTGAGTGCCGGGCTCAATGTCAAGGAGTTGAAGCCGCTGAGCAGGGTGGCTGTGGCTATGGTGAGCGCGAACTGCTTGTAGAGTTCGCCCGATATGCCACCAATCATGGTGGTGGGTATGAATACTGCCATCATCACAAGCACGACGCCAACAATCGGGCCGCTTATCTCTTCCATAGCCTTTTCGGTTGCCTCGCGTGGCGGCAGTCCCTCCTCGTCTATGATGCGTGTGGCGTTCTCTACAACCACAATGGCATCATCAACTACTATGGCAATGGCAAGGATGAGGCCAAAGAGGGTAAGGGTGTTGATGGTGAACCCGAGCAGCAGCATGACTGCGAGTGTACCTATGAGTGAAACGGGGATGGTGAGGCAGGGGATGAGTGTCGCTCTCCAGTTCTGCAGGAAGAGGAATATCACAAGTATCACCAGCAGGGTGGTCTCGAGTAGGGTGTAGAGTACCTCGCGTATTGAACTGCGCACTACATCGGTGGTGTCAAGGGCAATCAGGTACTCGACTTCGGGCGGAAAGGCTGATGCGAGTTCCTCCATCTTTGCCTTTACGGCCTTTGACACGGCAAGCGAACTGGAGCCCGGTGACTGATAGACGGCAATTGCCGCGGTGGGCTTACCGCGCAGCTTTGACGATGACGAGTAGGTCTCGCTACCAATTTCAATCCTTGCAATGTCGCCAAGGCGCAGCATATCGGTTCCGTCGTTGCGGATGACGATGTTCTCGAACTCCTTGGCATCGCTCAGGCGTCCCTGTACATTGAGGGTGTATTGGAAGGCGTTGTCGGCGGTGTCGTCGAGTGTCTGGCCCACATAGCCTGCCGACACGGCAAGGTTCTGCTTGCTTATTGCCTGATATACCTCGGCTGCCGAAATGCCGCGTATGCGCATAGCCTCGGGATCGAGCCACACGCGCATGGAGTATTTTCCTGCTCCCATGATCTCGGCTCCGCCTACTCCCGGTGTGCGGCTCAACTGGTCAACGAGCTGCAGCTGTGCATAGTTCGAGAGATAGAGCTGGTCATAGTTCTCGTCGCCGGTGAGGGTGATGAACAGGACAATGTTGGTCGATTGTTTCTGCACCGTCACTCCCTGTTGGGTAACTTCGCTCGGTAGTGAGCTGAGTGCGATGTTCACTCTGTTCTGTACAAGCACGGTGGCCATGTCGATGTCCGTGCCCACTTCGAATGTCACGGTGAGGCTGTATGTTCCCGATGACGATGATGTGGAGCTCATGTACAACATTCCGTCAACACCGTTGACCTGTTGTTCAATGGGGATACCCACGGTCTGGGCAATGGTCTCGGCATTTGCACCGGGATAGACGGCTGTCACCTGCACTGTTGGCGGTGTTATGGACGGGTATTGGTCTATTGGCAGCACAAATAGCGATGCGCCGCCTGCCACCAGCAACAGCAATGACAATACTGTTGCAAAAATGGGTCGTTCAATGAAGAATTTGGAGAATTTCATAATTGTAGTTGTTTGGGTGGGGCTAAGTTGTCATTCCGACGACCGATAAGGAGGAGAAATCTCTCGCTTTTGCTCGGGATGACATATATGCGTAATTACTCCATTATGGGCTGGATTGACATTCCGTTGCGCACCTTGAGCAAGGCCTTTGTCACATAGCGTTCACCCGGTTCAAGGCCGCCGGTGACAAGGCGCAGGGTGTCGTCGATTATGCCGCCCGTCTCAATGCGGCGGTATTCCACCTCGTTCTGCCCGTTGACAACATAGATGTATTTGCCTGTCTGGTCTGTGCCTATCGAGGCGTCCTTTATGAGAAGGGCATCCTGCAGCTTGTCGTATGGCATGGTAATGCTTATGTAGCTGCCGCTCTTGAGTACGCCGTCACTGTTGGGCAGCTCGGCGCGTATCTGAAGCGTTCCCGTGCCGGTGTTTACATCTGGGGCAAGATAGTCTATGGTGGCGTTGCGCCTGATGATGTTGCCCTCGCCAAGCGTGAAGGTGATGAGGCTCTGATCAATGCCGCTGCCTGTGCCGAGTGCCTTCCTGAACCATTGTATATCAGGGATATTGAAGAAGGCGTACATGGTGTTGTCCTTGTAGAGACGGCAC
>JAFOCD010000179.1 GCA_017381475.1 Bacteroidaceae bacterium | reverse complement strand
GCCAACGGACAAGGTTTGTGCAAACCGGACGCAGAATCAAGTTTCTTGAATTATACTGAGGCGCAGCCAACGGCTCTCGTAAATTGCCAAATGTTATTCGTTAATCGTTAAACGTTAATCATTAAGGTCACTTATTCCTTATATAGTTTATCTCAAGGTTTCGTATGGCCTTGGGCATGCCCATGACCTCGGTCTCGAGTTGTTCGTATTGTTGCTCCAGGCGTAGCAACTCGTTGGTCATATTCTTGCGGTCATTGCTTGATGAGTGGGTGTAGCGCTCTCGCATGGCCTCGAGTTCTTCTCCGAGTCTCTTGAGTGTCTCCTGCTTGGCTACCCAATCCTTGTAGAGTTGGCGTGCCTCGGCACACTTGAAGTTGTCCAGCGAATGGTAGTCGGTGAAGTCATCGATGACGAAGGTGAAGTCGTTCTTCTTGACCTCGGCCTGCATCTGCAATCCCAGTCTGAAGAGCGCCTGCTGTGCTTTGCGCACCGCTTCCTGATCGGTCTGTGTGGCAGCGATGCTCGCTATCTGAGCCGCTTGGCGGATATCCTCGAAGCGGTCCTCCTTGTAGTTATAGTATTGCTTCGTCTCCGAGGGGAGGAAGGTGTAGATGCACACCATGCCTTCGGGCTGATTGCGGTCGGTGGCAAACCATCCGAGGTTGTTCACCTCGTCGATGACCATCATGTAGTCATTGGCCGGTGAGTTGAAGGGCATACCCAGATTATCCGCCATGAAGTAGCGGTCGGTGTCACTGTTGTAACGTGTCACGTAGAGGTCATATCCGCCCAGTCCGTTCGGGTTGTTGTTGGCAAAGTAGATGGTCACGCCGTCGGCCAAGAGGAAGGGGTAGTTGTTGTCCCCCTCGGGGAGTCCATTGAGGGCGGTGGGCTTGCTCCAACTGTCGAGCATCTTGTAGCACATGTAGAGTTGCATGCGTCCATTGGCATCGGCATCGCTGTAGTAGATCTTGTCGTTCATCTCGGTGCGGTAGGCCGTTCCCTCGGTCGAGGTGTTCCCGCCCAATGTCTCGTGAGTGTTGTTGATCCTGCCACATTCCCGTCCCAGCATGTAAGCCTCGAGGAACTTATCCTTTGCCACCACGATGCTGTCTACAAACATCACCTTCTCTACGCGCTTGTAGAACTTCAGTTCGTGCTTGGCCCGCTCGGCACGTCGGGTATAGACGACAAACATCGTGTCTGTGGGGTCCACCTTGTTCAGATACGTATCGTAATGGTCGAGTGCCTCTTCGTAGTTGCCATCGGCGAGGTAGTAGTCGCCCATGTATCTGTAGGCATTCTCCACATCGCTGTCAACGGCCTTCTTGAGGTAGGGTAGCGCCTTGTCGTGCTCGCCCGTCTCATTGAGGCACACTCCATACCAGTAGTTGAGACTACCGCTCTTGGGATTGCTCTTCACCAGTTTGGCAAACACCGGCTTAGCCTTTTCATACTCCCCTTCGGCAAACCACTTACGCGCCTGTGTCTGGCTTTGGGCAAAGGTGACGAGGCCCATGCAGAGAGCCAGCACTGTGAGGAGATATCTTCGTGTATTACTATTCATGACAATGTGCATCCGTTGATTTTTCCGCAAATATACGAATATTCGGCTTGCTAACCGCAATATTTGCGGCTTATTATCCGCAAATATTACTTTTTTGTGGCATAATCTACGAAACACTACCTTCATGAGCACTTATAGGCAAAGTTATGCAGATAAAGTTATCTGTAAACTTGAAATAGTCATCCACTTGCCATCGTAACCTTGATAATGCTACGTCCATCCTAATAAGGATTTTATTTGTATAAGACCAGAAAATGGGTATAATAAAGGAGGAAAAATTTAGAAGAATGGCGGCTACTCAAATGAGTGGTCGCCATAAATATTTTAGCTTTTCTTATTTCGGAAGTATTGTCAGTTGTTTATTATACACAACCTTAAATGAAATTATAATTTTTGACTGAGATAATCCGAGAGGTTTTAGCCGTGTTTGAATCAATGCTAGCAAATGCTCGTTGTTCCTTGCATAAATTTTCACAAACAAGTCATAAGCTTCATTCGTGCAATGAACCTCGACAATTTCAGGAATGGACTTTAAGGCTTCG
>JAFOCD010000178.1 GCA_017381475.1 Bacteroidaceae bacterium | reverse complement strand
TTTACATGGGTCTCGACATCCGCACTCCGGAGCCTGCATTCGATGTATTCCCCACACTCACTACAGGTGCTATCCCCTACCGTATCCCTGCCATTGCAACTGCAAAGAACGGCAACATCATTGCCGTTGCCGACTACCGTCACAGCCGCGCCGACATCGGTATGGCAACAAACGGCCGAATCGACTTGCGTGCTCGTATAAGCAAGGACAACGGTGAGACATGGGGCGAGATTTTCGACATCATCCAGGGTAAGGGTGCTGCCGGTATCGACGCTTCGAACAACGACATGTACGTTGGTTTCGGTGACCCTGCAATCGTTGCCGACCGTGAGAGCGACCGCGTGCTTGTAATCAGCTGCTCGGGCAATGTTTCGTTCCCCAACGGACAGCGCAACAACCACCAGGGTATAGCACACTTCTACAGCGAGGATTGCGGCGAGACATGGAGTACTCCGGTTGACCGCTCTGAATCGGTATATGCACAGTTCGACAACACACAGCACGGTCCTGTACGCGCGATGTTCGTGGGTTCGGGCAAGATTTCACAGAGCCAGTACATCAAGATTGGCGACTACTACCGTATCTACTGCGCTGTTCTTGTGAAGAACGTGAACGGTACACACGTGAACTTCGTTCTTTACAGTGACAATTTCGGTGAAAGCTGGACTGTACTTGGCGGTGGCGAGGTTTCTCCAATCCCAAGCGGTGGCGACGAGCCAAAGGCCGACGAGCTGCCCGACGGTTCTGTAATCATCAGCTCACGTACCACAGGCGGACGTATCTATAACATCTTCTCATACACCGACAGCGAGAAGGCCGAGGGTTCTTGGGGCACAGCAAAATACTCTAACTCAAGCAACAACGGTACAATTGCTGTGAGCAATTCGACAAACGGTGAAATCATGTTTGTTCCTGCAAAGCGCACTGCCGATGACAAGAAGGTATATCTTGCATTGCAGTCAGTGCCTCTTGGCTCGGGCCGTGCAAACGTAGGTATATATTATAAGGAGCTTGAGACACTTGAGGACTTCATCAGCCCCGAGGCTATTGCAGCCGATTGGGACGGACGTCACCAGTCGAGCTACGTTGCCGGTGCATACTCTACAATGACACTGCAGCACGACAACAATGTAGGTTTCCTCTACGAGGAGGATACCTATGGCACAAGCGGTGGCGGTTACACCATCGTTTACAAGAACTACAGCATTGAGTACATCACCGACAGCGCGTATGTATATGACGCGGATGTTGACAAAAACGCTATTGTTGCAGCAGGTATAGACGCAAAGATTGCAGCTTTCGACACAGAGGCTCCAACATACGTAGGCTCTGTTGATGCAAACTCTTTGAACACTGTGGCAACACTTATCGAGGCATACAAAGCAGCACCTTCACACGAGGCATACGAGGCCATCAATGCTGCAATCGCGAACATGCCAAGACTTGAGGTTGAGGCAGGCAAATGGTACCGTATACGCAACTCGGAGCGCAGCAACGCTACACTCTACCTGAACCCGGAGGCAAGCCGTGTATCAGCAGCCGCTTCAAACGTGAAGAATGCAAACCAGCTGTTCACATTCCTCCCCACAGGCAACGACAAGGAGTTCTACCTCTACAACGGTAACTTCCAGTACATGTTGGGACCTCTTGGAAACAACGAGACACAACCTATTGTAACAACTGACAACAATGCTGCCGGAAAGTGGAAGATTGAGAGCACTGCAACAGGCTTGAGCTCTATCATCTGCCAGAACAAGACAGGCAGCAACACAGGTCTTCACCTTGCAGGTGACAATGTACGCCTTGTGCCCTGGACAAACAATGCAGATGCATCATTGTGGTACATAGAGCCGGTTAATGAGTTCGCTATGACAATCAATGAGTATGCAGCGGTTTGCATGCCATTCGCAATGACATTGCCTGAGGGTGTGATTGCATACACAGCTGGCGCACCACAGACAGCCGAGGGCGTTGAATATGTTCCATTGACCGAGTGCGGCACCGGTGTCATTGCAGCAAACACTCCTGTTGTACTGACTGCCGAAAACGGCACATACTACATTGGTGTTGGCGGCGAAGCCGAGACACTTGAGGCCGAAAACCAGTTGAAGGGTGTATTGAAGAGTGCATCAGTCAGCGGTTCAAACATCTACACACTCACTGGTGGCGAGTTTACAAAGCGCACAAGCACTTCTGGCACAATCGCTGCAAACACAGCATACTACACAGCCGACAACGCTGCCACTTCACTCCCTGTAAAGAAGGGCGAGGCAACAGGCATTCAGGAGGTGAAAACTGAAAGCGTAAAGGTGAAAG
>JAFOCD010000177.1 GCA_017381475.1 Bacteroidaceae bacterium | reverse complement strand
TATGAATATACACGCAGACATTCATTGTTGCAATGCCTTGACAATAGTTTTATTGAATTTTCCGGATTCAAAGTCGCCAAGAACAGAGCGCAATAAACGCTGTTAATAAATAATATGTCTCCGCTTTTTCACGCTGTCGGAGCCAGCGGCAATGGTGGTTGATTGACCTTTGCGGTGCAAAGGTACAATAATTTTTGGAGAAATGCAAATAAAAATCGCTTTTAGGGCGATTTTTATATAGTGGAGGGTGTAAAGTGTAGGGTGTAGAGGTGGGAGATACCCGAATACTATTCGGGGCAATAAACAAAGAAAGGCGGGGATTACTCGGATTGGCGGAGGGTGGAGATGATAAAGGCATACAAAGAACCACAGGGATGAGGGTACGAGTTGGGGTAACGCTCAACCTTCTTACGATACGCATCGTAGCGTGTTTGCCATTCGGCACGTTGCTCGGCATCGTGCAGAATAGCGGAGGCCTGGCGGACACAGTCGCCAAAGCTTTGGCGACCTGCTGACTGAGCAGCAGAAGCTTCGCCTTTATAAGGATGGACAACCTTATAAGCATGCGTGCGACCATTGCGCGTGCGGTAATACACGCGCTCGCGTTTAACGAAAGCTCCACTAATGGAGTCAATGGGATGGATGAGATTGATACGAGCCATATTGTTCGGCAACAAGCCGAACAGACCGCGATTACATCGCTGATAGACCGCTTGCAGCTGTTAGACCGTTTCACTGTCAGAACGCTCGCGAGCTCGCTGTCAGACTTCATTGTCTGTGTGACTTGTACACACTCCTTGCCGTGGGAGGGGATTATTGGTTACAAATATGGGGCAAAGGTAGTGAAAAGTTATGAGTTGAGCAAGAAAAAGAGAGAATATTTTGCGATTTTTGTCAATATAGTGTAAATATGTGGTACATACGGAGTTCCTACGGTGTTCCTATACTAACACTATCATTATCCTGCGATTATCCTCCGATTATCTTCCGATAATAATGCGAAAGCAATAGCGAGATGATAGCGGAGGACAAACGCGCTCAAAAATGAGTGCGAGGTGCACAATCTAAACAAGGAAATGGCAGTCGAAAGTTGATAAAGAATGCGAGTGGAACGAGCAGGATACTTTTGTTCTATGTATTGCACTCACTCCTCAGAGTGGGAACTCTTCGGGCGCAATACTCGAAGTGCCATTCAAGGCACTTCTTCATCTCCCCAACGCGTAAGCGGCCCTTTGAAATTGAAGCAAAATCTCGCATTTCTTTTTGCAAGGAGAAGGGGAACTCTTTCTTGCCTGCGGTGGAGCAGGCTACACAAAGAGAGCCGCTGGTGTCAGCGGCTCTCTTTTGCATATTCTCTTGTTGAGAGGAATTCTCGCGTTCGGCAACAAGGTCGCAAAGAATGACGCTCGCGTCATTGGGCGACTTGTGCCTCCGCTCTCCCCACTCACTCACGAAGTTCTTATCTCCCTTCGGTCGAACGATTATTTCGTGGGGACCCCATACTAATTATTCTTTGTCCCAATTTGTGGACAACATACGCTCGTGTTCGGCAATCGGATCGCATTGACTGATGCCCCCGTCATCATTTAGGCGACCGATGCCTCCACTCTCCCCACAAATTAAAATTTGCGGGGACCCCATAAAAAAGCCCCTCGCAAAAAGCGAAGGGCTCAAGATATTTCATCCAAT
>JAFOCD010000176.1 GCA_017381475.1 Bacteroidaceae bacterium | reverse complement strand
GGAACTAAAGTTTCCTTATGTTTTTATACATTTATTATAATGTATATCCGCGCAAAAGTAACGCTTTTTTTTGAAAATCCATCCCCCCCCCCTGTTTTTTTTAAAATGTTCCAAAACTTTTTATTTTTCACACAAAATTCTTGCTAATTCAAATAATTATCGCAACCTTTGCGTGATAAAATACCGCTCCTGTGTAGGGTTGTAAAGTTGTTATTTTACAACTGGTTGATAGTCAATGTGGTGGCTGTTTGCGCCTGGTTGCGGTGCTGGATTTTGAGAGATTTTATTTTTTGTTTTTTTAATTTTTACATTATGAGAAAAAATTTATTTCTGACTCTTGCTTTGGCATTTGCAGGATTTGCAGGTGCTAATGCTCAGGATTGGACTGTTTCTCTTGGAGCCGGCGACGGCCTCCCGGGTGAGAACGTGCAGAAAGGCACACAGACCGTCCAGGTTTACAAATCGGATGTCATCAAGCCAACCGAGGCTTTGACAACCCTTCGTTTCACTGTTGCACAGAACTACAACGGTGAGAAGCCAAACGGCAACAACTTTGTAACAGCTCTCAGTGAGTTGGTTGTATATGCAGCCGATGGTGAGACTGTTATCCCTTACACTGTTACTTCAAATGCCGACCACAACACACTTTCAGGTGGTACTGACGGTGCCGGTCTTGCAGCTTTGAACGACGGTAAGTGGAACAACTACTGGCACTCATGCTGGAGCGCGACAGGTGCTCAGGCAGATTTCCACCACCTTGAGCTTACTTTCGAGGCTCCCGTGAGCGAGTTCATCCTCGAGTGGGGTGCACGTCCCGGTAACCCAAAGAACGCTCCTACTCTCGTAGGTCTTACAAAGGGTGGAGTTGACTATGTTCCTTATGCTGACTGGGCTTTCACAGTAGGTGAGCAGATTACATCATTGGATGCACTCAAGGGCGTACAGTACTTCGTTATGAAGAGCAATGTTCCCGTTGAGTACCACACATATGTAAACAACCACGAGAGCACAGAGGGTGCGTTCGGTACACAGACAACAAAGGAGCCAAATGTAGGTCCTGGTCCTCAGTATGTAAATGGCGGCACTGTTGCCGAGGCTGCAGCTCCTGAGTATGCAATCCAGTTGATTCCTGCCGAGGGCGGCTACTACCTCTATTATGTAACAGAGGGTAAGTTCCTGAGCGCGAACCCAACAGACAACGCTTATAACGGTGCCAACGGTGGCCAGGGCAAGACTGCCAAGATGAGCGATGCTGCTGTTGTTACTATCACAGAGACTGCAGAAGGCCGTTTCGAGATGAGCTACATGATGGAGTACAATGGTGAGCAGGTTGAAATCCACGTTGGTGCAACACCTTCAACAGGTGGTTTCAAGAACGTTGACAAGGCACGTTACGACTTCTACAAGGAGGGTCACCCCTACTGTTTGAACTATGCTTACATCCTTGCGTTCGACTGGACATTCGAGGAGGTAACAATGAACTACCCTGCAAAGTATGCTACAATTCCTGTACGCAATGCTATCAAGGAGGCAAAGAGCGTTTATACATTCATGGACAGCGTTGCTGTTGAGGGTTACGAGTATGGTTACGATGACTTCATGGCTGTTCTTGGTGAGTGCGAGGCTAAGCTTGCAGATGGCACATACGAAGATATCGAGCAGGTATTTGCCGATGTTGAGACATTGAACACAGCTATGGGTGTGTATGTTTACACAAAGATTGAGTGGCTCAACGATGTATATCTCTATGAATTCTCACAGGTGTATGAGAAACAGTGTACACCTTCTACAAACCCAATCGATGGCAAGTATCTCAAGGAGGCATTTGACCTGTACATCACACATAACCTTGTCGATGCTTGTTCAGAGTTGTATGATGCAGCTTACGAGAACGAGTATGCACATCTCGCAGAGATGAAGACATTCATCAACGGTGTACAGGCTAATATCGATGCATTCTTGGCTTCAAAGATTGTTTATGTTACATTGCCAAAGGTTTACACAGCCGAGGATCCACACCATACACCACTTGGTACATTGGTGAACAACAACCGCTACGATTGGGAGCAGCTTGTTGCTCTTAACGAGGCTGTTGACGGTATCCGTCTGACATTCCTTGAGACAAATGTTGGTACCGCTGCAAGCGACGGTAAGTACAAGGGTTATCCAATGGTTGCGCTTTCAGGTCTTGCAATCCTTGACCAGAACGGCAATGAGCTTGCGCTCACTGTTGCAAATGTTTCTACAAACTCATTGGAGACATCAGAGGGTTCACTCGAGAACTTGTTCGATAACAACACCGGTACATTCTACCACTCTATCTGGGGTAACGGTACATTCAGCCCTGAGACATATGTATACCTTGATGTGAAGTTCCCAGAGGGTGTATCACTCAAGAACTTTACTGTCAAGACTATCGGTCGTGAGAACAAGTCTTTGGCTCCTGGTACAGTATGTATCACAAAGTACGGCGAGGAGTACGACCCGGCTATCTTCCGC